>JANXYE010000154.1 GCA_025350285.1 Chloroflexota bacterium | reverse complement strand
CCTCGTAACGATCGAGCTCCTTCCACACGGCCTTGGTGACGCGCCAGGCCGTCCGCGGATCCTTCGCGAGCGCCTTGAGGCGCGCCTTCTGTGCCGCCTTCGAGAGGTGGAAGTAGAAGTTGAGGACGAGGGTCCCCTCGGCCGCGAGCATGCGCTCGAGGCGCACGATCTCGTCGATCCGCTTCACGCGCTCGATCTCCGGGACCGTCGGATCGGCGAAGAGCTCGCGTGAGCGCCAGGCGCGGTAGAAGATGCCGATCTCCCCCTTGGGCGGGAGGCGGCGCCAGGCGGACCACATGGCGGGCCGCTCGAGCTCCTCGCTCGACGGCTCGCCGAGGGCGTGCACGTGCAGGTGGCGCGAGTCCATCCACTCGCTGAGGAGGTTGACCGTGTCGCTCCGCCCCGAGCCCTCGAGGCCGATCAGGAGCAGCAAGACGGCGAACCGCTTCTGCGTGACGAGGTCGAAGTTCGTGGTCAGGCGAGTCGCGGAGACGACGAGGTTGAACGCCGCATCCCGCACGACGATAACGTCGACCGTGCCGAGGCCGGTGCGGGCCTGGATGTCACCTTCAACGCCGTTCACCTGCACGAGCCCGGAGCCAGTACTGACGCGCACGGCCGCCGAGCGCGGCACGATGACGTGGATCTGGGCGCGCGTCCCGCCCGCTATGCCTGATGGGGGATCTTCGAAGGTGGTGACGGTGACACGGTCGCCGAACTGCTGCATCCGGAGCTGAAGGCGGGTGAGGTTCGCGAATGCCGCTTCTTCGGTGGTGCCGACCCCCTGGCGCTGAACCGAGACCTCGATCGTACCAACGTCACCGGGCTCGACCAGGATCTCGCCCGAGATGTTGTCTATGTCGATTTCCGGCGCGTCGCCCACGCGAAAGACCTGGTGGACCTCTTCGTCCTTGCGTTCGAGCCCGTCGCCGCCGCGCAGGCTGCCTGTCTGGTAGATGACGCCGATGGTGAGGAACGCGAACGTGAGCGGAGGGACCAACCACCAGAAGCGGCGGAGGTCGGTCGCTTCATCCCAGGATTCGGGTTCAGGACGAGTCGCCTGGTTCATAGCCCGCGGAGTTCGACCCGGCGGCCGGTTGCCGGGACGACGGATCCAACCGTCAGCGCCTCGGGGATGGCGGCGAGCACCTCTTCGGCATCGGCGGGGGCGACCATAAGCACGAGGCCCAGGCCCATGTTGAAAACCTCGTACATCTCCTCGTCCGAGACTTCGCCACGCTGGCGGATGAGCTGGAAGATCGGGAGCACCGGCCAAGCGCGTGTATCGAAGCGCGCGGTGAGATCCTTCGGGAGGATGCGCGGAACGTTCTCGGTATACCCGCCGCCGGTAATGTGGGCGATACCGTGGACCCGATCGAGGATCGGCGCGATGACCGAGTGGTACGGGCGGTGGGTTTCGAGGAACGCTTCGCCAAGGGAGCGGCCACCGAGGATGGCCGGGCGCTCCTCGAGACGGCGGCGGGTCTCGTCCAGCGGCTCGCCGTTACAAATGTCCAGCACCTTGCGCGCCAGGGAGAAACCGTTCGTATGGAGGCCAGAACTCGGGATGCCAATCAGTACGTCGTCAGCCGCGACCTTCGAGCCATCGATAATCCGGTCCCGTTCGACGACGCCAACGATGAAGCCCGCGAGGTCGAATTCGCCCGGCGGATAGACATCCGGCATGTCCGCCGTCTCGCCGCCGAGGAGCGCGCAGTGGTTATCGGCGCAGGCGCGCGCGACGCCTTCCACGAGCGAGGTCTTCTGGTCGCTCGTCAGGCCGTTGCCAGCGATGTAGTCGAGGAAGAAGAGTGGCTCGGCCCCACAGGCGAGGATGTCGTTGACGCTGTGGCCGAGGATGTCTGGCCCACAGAGGTCGAGCCGGTTGAGCGCGAGGTGCAGCTTGACCTTGGTACCGACGCCATCGGCGCTGGACGCGAGCACGGGGTCGCGGTACTTGTCGCCGAGGCGGAAAAGGCCGCTGAACGGCCCGGCGTCGCTCAGGACCTCGGGACGCCGGGCCTGGGCGAGGATGGCCGGTAGCCCGGCGGCGAACTTGCTCCGAGCCGCGATATCGACCCCGGCGGCGGCGTATTGGCGTGGTTCGGTCATGGGCCTAAGGGTAGAACGCCGCGTTCGCTCGGCACAGTGGGGGTGCGATTCCAACCTTTTTCGTGCGAGCCCCCATCGCGTTGGCCGGGCGGGCCAACGACCCCGAACGCCAGGGCTGTTCTGCTCTTGCCCGTGAGTACGAGCGGGAGAGGGCGCGACCCCGGGCGCGGTCCCGTGGTTCTCCTCCCGCACAATGGCGCGCAAAAATCTGAATCGCGCCCACAGCGTTGCGTACGGACATGCTCAACGGTTATGCTCCGCGCTCGAATGCCTAATACTCCCTCGCGACGCGCCCACCGCCACCTCCGCGCCGTGCTCAGCCTCGTCCTTGTCGCGGTCGCGATCGGCGCACTGGTGGACTCACCGCGCGCGGGCGTCGCGGTCAGCGGGGGCACAACACTCCCGCGAGGGCTCTTCTACTCGACGCTCACATGGGACCCCTCCGGCGACCGGCTGCTGTTGTTTGGTGGCGCGGATGGCACGGTCGATAGCAACGAACTGTGGGCCTATGACCCGGATACCGATGGGTGGACGCGCATAATTCCCAAAGGGACGCCCCCACCGGGACGCTTTACCCACATGGCCGCGTGGGACGGCAAGCGCAGTCGCCTGCTCGTTTTCGGCGGCTCGGAGGGCACTCAGACCTTCGCCGACCTTCTCGTTTACGATCCGTCCGCGAACCGCTGGAGCCGTCTCGAACCAGAAGGTGAAAGGCCGTCCGCTCGTGCGCTGGGCTCGATGGTCTGGGATTCAGACGCAGACAGGTTCCTCGTCTTCGGCGGCT
>JANXYE010000142.1 GCA_025350285.1 Chloroflexota bacterium | reverse complement strand
AATCCCCCAGCTGAACGTGCCGGAGGCCGTCATCACCGGGTTGCGCAGAGGCAGTCCCGTCTTGTGGCCGGGCGCAAGGTCAACTTCAAGGAAGGGCATCGCCTCAAGTGTACCATTGTGAGTTCTGAGTTCTGGAGTGGCTGTCAGATTTCGCTTGGCTCCAGCGTGGCACGGGCGTGAACGAACCGCTCGTTCGCCACTCGCGGCCAGGATCGCCGCCCGCCGACTCTTGATTCGCGATGCCAATCCTGGCCGCGACGGATACGGAGCGGTCTTTGGGGGAACGCTCAGCCAGGCGGGCGGCGCCAGGGCGGCCGCGTCCCAGCCTTCGAGCACGAGCGAGCGGCAGCCTTCGAGCACGTACGTGATCGGATTGATGGTGGCGAGGAACTCAAGCCAGCCGGAGAAGACCTCCTTCGGCGCGAAGGCAAGCGAAAGAAAGATGAGCGGGAAGAAGAGCAGGAAGCTGAGCTGGACCGCCTGGTTGCTCGCCGTCTTCAGAGCGAGGGAGACCCCGAGTCCCGAGTAGGCGAGCGAAAACACGGTCCCTATCGCAAGCAGTACCAACGCTCCGCCCGGTCCCGGCCGCGAACCCGACGATCAAAATCACAAGGCTGAGGACGAAGCCGCGAACCCCATCCGCCGCCATCCGCCCGAGGATGAGCGAGATGCGCGGCGCCACGAGTTAACGCTTGGACAGCGGGCCGGCCTGGAGAGTTGGCCGCCAAGGGGCCAAGTGTCCAAGTTGGGGGATCAGGGTCGTCCTGAGATGGGGACTGAGGACAGGGAGATTGGGAACTCGGAACTCGGAACTCGGAACTCGGACTCGCGTATACTGCGGCCCACAACACACAACAGCGAGGCTTCACATGGCGAGACCCATCCTCCGTACGGCCCTTTGCGACCTCCTCGGCATCGAATACCCGGTCATCTCCGCGGGGATGGGCCCCGTAGGCGGCGGCGCCGCCCCGGCCGCGGTTGCCGAACTCGCGGCCGCCGTTTCGAACGCTGGCGGCCTTGGCGTTATCGGCGGCGCCGGCTTCTCTCCGGACGCCCTCCGCGCCGAGATTAACAAGGTCCGGGCGATGACGAACAAGCCGTTCGGCGTCGATCTCCTGCTGCCATCGAACTTCATGGGCGGCGCGGCCAGCGGCGAACTCCCGCGCGACCCACGCGACCTGGTCCCGAAAGAGACCCGCGACGGCCTCAAGAAGATCGCCGAATCGCTCGGCATCGAATGGCTTGAAGCGCCCAACACGCCGAACCCGCTCGCCAATCGCCGTGCCGGCGCTGGCATGAGCGACGACCAGATGGAAGTCGTTATCGAAGAGAAGATCCCGGTCTTCGCCGCCGGGCTGGGCAACCCCGGGCCGTTCGTCGAACGCCTGAAGGCCAACGGGACGAAGGTTCTTTCGCTGGTGGGCAACACGAAGAACGCGAAGCGGGTTGCCGCCTCCGGCGTCGATGTCGTTGTCGCCCAGGGCACGGAGGCGGGTGGACACACCGGCCGCATCGCGACCTTCGTGCTCGTCCCGCAGGTTGTCGATGCGGTCGCGCCGACGCCGGTCGTCGCCGCTGGTGGCATCGGCGATGGGCGCGGCCTCGCCGCCGCCCTCGCGCTCGGCGCCATCGGCGTCTGGTGCGGCACCGCCTTCCTCGTTTCGAACGAAGCGAACCAGCCAGACATCCAGAAGGAGCGCATCCTCGCCGCCATGGACGAGGACACGCGCATCACGAAGCTCTATTCCGGTAAGACGATGCGGAACATCACGAACCCGCTCATCGAAGCGTGGGATGCCGCTGGAATCGCCGCCTTGCCCATGGGCCTGCAGGGCGTCCTCGTGGCCGACCTGCTCTATTCGGTACGAAAGGCCGGCAAGACCGAATACCTGATGAACGCGGCCGGCCAGGTTGCGGGCCTGCTCAAGAGTTCCCGCCCGGCGGCCGACATCCTCCACGACATGGTCGCCCAGGCGGCCGACATCCTCGCCCGTAAGCTCCCCGCCACCGTGCAGGCGGTCCCGGCCTGAGCAGTTGGCCGCCAAGGGGCCAAGCGGCCAAGGTTGTCGCGTTGGGAGTCCGACGCGACATCGCGCGCACCACCCGTCAATTCCACCGCTTGGTCCGCTTGGCCGCTTGGCGGCTAGACTCTCTGGACCGCGCGATGGAGGAGTATATGAAGGCTCTCGAAGGCGTCCGTGTGGTCGAGTTTTGCGACGAGATCGGCTCGTACTGCGGACGCCTCCTCGGCGACCTCGGGGCCGAGGTGATCAAGGTCGAGCCGCCGGGCGGGGGCATCCAGCGGATGACGCCGCCTTTCTACAACGGCGTCGAAGGCCCCGATACGTCGATCGCCTTCTGGGTGCACAACACTTCGAAGAAGTCCGTGGTGCTTGACCTCGATACTGAAGCTGGACGCCGCTCAGCCCGAACGCTCGCCCTGAGCGCTGACGTCGTGCTCGAAGACCGGCCGGTCGGTTACCTGGCTGCCCGCGGGCTTGGCTATGATGCGCTCAGCGCCGAAAAGCCTTCCCTGGTCTACACATCGGTCACCGGCTTCGGCCAGACAGGCCCCCACGCTGGATATGCCTACACCGATATCATCGGCCAGGCGATGGGCGGGATTATGACGCTGGCGGGCGAACTCGCCGACCCGCCGAACATCATCTACGGCAACCAGGCGAACATCTCGGCCAGCCTCCACGCCTCCCAGGGGACCCTGCTTGCGCTGCTCCATGCGGAAGCCACCGGCGAAGGCCAGCTTGTCGATGTCTCGGCCCAGGAAGCGCTTTCCATGTCCCAGGAGACGGCGATGGGCACCTGGGACTTCCAGAAGCGCAACCGGGTGCGCACGGGCGAACTCGGGATGCTCCCCGTACGGCTCCCCGGCGCTGGCGTCTACCAGGCGAAGGACGGCTGGGTCTCTCTGCTCGTTGTCGCCCCCGGCGGCGCGGACTTCCCCGAGCTCGTCGATTGGATGCGCGAAAAGGGCCTGGCCGAAGACCTCGACGAAGAACCGTACGCGTCGTTCACGCACAAGCTGACGATGGGGATGATCACGCAGATCATCGGCTCGCCCCAATCCGTTGCCGAATCGGCGCCGCTCATGGAGCACATTCAGGGCGTGCTTCGTCGCTTCATCGCCTCGATGCCGGCCCGCGAAGCTTACGAAGAGGGCCAGAGCCGGCGGCTGCTCGTGGGCATCGTTTCCACGCCGAAAGACCTCGCCGAAAACACCCAGCTCCGCGCCCGCGACTGGTATCAGCCAATGCCGTTCGACTACCTCGGAGCGACGATTGAGTTCATGGGCCCGCCCTACCGCCTGAGCGAAACGCCGGCCGTCATCGCCCGCCCGCCGCGCCTGGGTGAGCACACGGCTGAGGTGCTCGGTCCGATTTGAACGCTCTGCCGCCAGACGCCAGGACCGCCAAGGATGTTTTCTGGTGCATGATCGGATGCTTGATGGATTGGAGGAACCAGGATGTCGAAACGACCGTTAGATGGCCTCAGAGTGGCCGATTTCTCGTGGTTCGGCGCGGGCCCAATCGCGGGCCAGACGCTCTGCACGTTCGGGGCCGAAGTCGTGCGCGTGGAGTCGCTCGCGAAGGTCGATAGCCTGCGCGTCGCCCACCCCTTCGCCACGAACAGCGACGGCGGCTTCAAGGGCGGCTACAACGTCTCCGGCTACTTCAACAACTTCAACGCGGGCAAGCTTTCGTTCCAACTGAACCTCAACACGGAGAAGGGCCAGGAACTGGCCATCCGGCTGATCGAGAAGTCGGACATCTTCCTCACCAACTTCACGCCCCGCGTGATCGACAAGTGGAACCTGCGCTACGAACAGATCAGCGCGATCAATCCGCGCATTATCGCGGCCTACGCCCCGATGCAGGGGCTCTGGGGCCCGCACAAAGACTTCCTCGGATTCGGCGCCGTGCTGACCCCGGTCGTGGGCATCAGCGAGATGTCCGGCTTCCCGGCGCGTCCGCCGATCGGCGTCGGCACGAACTACCCGGACTACGTGATCAACCCCGGGCACACCGTGACGGCGATTCTCGCGGCGCTGCGCCACCGCAACCGCACCGGCAAGGGCCAGCTCGTCGAACTGGCGCAACTCGAATCCGTCGTGAACACCCTCGGCACCGCCGCCGAAGACTACCTCGCGAACGGCACGGTCCAGACCCGCACCGGCAACCGCAGCCCGATCATGGCGCCGCACGGAGTCTTTCGCTGCGCCGATGATGAGACCTCGGTCGGCTCGCCGGACCGCTGGGTGGCGATTTCGCTGCACAGCCAGGACGTCTTCGCCGCCATGTGCGACATCCTCGGCCACCCGGAGGCGCACACGGACCCGCGCTTCTCATCATTCCCGGCACGCAAAGCGAACGAGGACGCGCTCGAAGCGGCCATCTCCGAATGGACCCGCCGGTGGCATGCCGAGGATCTGATGGCGTCCCTCCAGGCGCGGGGCGTGCCCGCCGGGGTCGTCCAGAACGCCCAGGACATCCTCGATAAAGACGAGCACATGCGCGCCCGCGGCTACTACCAGTACATTGACCACCCGGAAGCGGGCCGTTCGGCGCACGACGGCCCAGCCGCCCGCCTGGGCAAGACACCCGGCTACCACACTGGCCCCGCGCCGCTCATGGGCGAGCACACCTACGAAGTCTGCGAGCGCATCCTCGGCCTGACAGCCGACGAAATCGCGGACCTGATGGCGGCGGAGATCCTCTGGTAGGTGCGTTCCGTGCCCGCCGTCACCTCCCCGCGCGTCGATTCGCGACAGTTCCTGACGATTTCAGCCGGACTTGTACGGTTGTACGAGAACGCCTCTTTACGGCTGGATTGCCGCCGGACTACGGTGGTGGCGCCTGCGCGATTCAATCGCCGTGCAGCCTAATGCGTAGCTGTCAGGGAGAAGAAGTACATGCGCGAGCCGACCTCCAAGTCCGCCTACTTTCCACGAAAATTCTACGTTGAGCGATGCTGGACTCCTCCGTTCGCTC
>JANXYE010000141.1 GCA_025350285.1 Chloroflexota bacterium | reverse complement strand
CGCATCGGGCTGTTGGCGACGTACTCCGGGTTCTCCATTTCGTGCGTCTCGACGAACTCGTGCGCGATCCCGATTCGCCGCGCCAGTTCGGTCGCCTCGGCAAGTTCGGCGGGCGCGACGGACGGCGAAACGCCGGTGATGGCGGTCGCCCGTTCGCCCATCGCCTCGAACGCGACGGCCGCCAGGAAGGTCGAATCCACGCCCCCGCTAAACGCCACGATCACCGAGTCGAACCCGCACAACTCTCGGAGCAGGTCGTCCCGTTTAGCGGTCATGGACACATGGTACCGCACAAGGCTGCTGACGCCTGCAAGACTCGGAACTCCGGACTAAACGGCCGCCACGGCTTCGCCTTCGACGACCGACTCGCCGTTCTGGTTCACGGTCACCACGCGGACGGTCACGAGCTGCTTGCCGCCCTCCTGTTTCACGTCCGTTACCTCGCCCTTGGCCGTGAGCGTATCGCCCGGCCAGACCTGCTTGGTGAAGCGCACGCCGTACTTCTGGAGGCTTGCGGCCCCGAGCCAGTCCGTGAGCATCCGCCCGGTGAGGCCCATCGAGAGCATCCCGTGGGCGAAGACCGACGGGTAACCGGCGAGGTTCTTGGCGATGCCGTCGTCGTGGTGGAGCGGGTTGAAGTCCCCGCTTGCGCCCGCATATTTCACGATGTGCGTGCGCTGGATGTTTTCGACCACGACCGCTTCGTGCTTGTCTCCAACTTTGAGTGTCATCGCCATCTCCTACTGCTCGACCGCTTTTTCGGTCTGCACGCCGACGGAGCGCGCGGTCACGCAGAGCACGTCGTCCTGATTGCGATATTCCGTGATGCTCTCGCTGAAAAGGAGCTTGCCACCACGGCGGCCTTCCTTTTCCCAGCGTTCGCCCGCCTTCTGGGTCGCGTAGAGGGTGTCGCCGGGGTGGAACGGGTGGTGGTATTCGTAGTGCTGCTCGGCGTGGAGGCCGCGCCCGAGTCCGCCACCGCCGCCCGCGCGCTGCTTGCGGCCAGGGCGGGTGAGGTCGAGCGCGTAGTCCGGCTCCCAGTGCGCGCTGCACTGGACGAACGTTGGCGGCGCGACGATGCCGCCGTTTGCGACGGTCGCCGGGTCCTTCGGGTCGCAGAACGCGGGGTTGATATCGCCCACCGCGCGGGCGAAGAGCATGACCTGGGTGCGATCGACGGGGAATTCGTAACCGTCGGGCATGGGAATCTCCTTAGCTTTCTGAGAGATAGCGGGCGAATCCTAGCGGTGCTGGCGGCGCTCCGCAAACCGGCGTGCCATGGGCGCCGGCGTGCCCCGGCAGGCCGGTACCGGCTACGGCGCCTCGTTCGACATGATGATCGTCCCGGCTGCCCCAAACATGCCGCCGACTCCGTGGCTGACGGCGATTTTCGCGCCAGGAACCTGCGCCGGGGCGGTGCCGCGCATCTGGCGGACCGACTCCTGCAGGGCGTACATGCCGTACATGCCGGAGTGCATGTAGCTCAGGCCGCCGCCGTTCGTGTTCAGCGGGAGCTTGCCGCCAGGACGGGTGTTGCCGTCCCAGATGAACTTCGCGGCCTCGCCCGGTTCGCAGAAGCCGAGGTCCTCCAGACCGTAGATCGGCAGGTGGGCGAAGGCGTCGTAGATCATCAGGTGGTCGACGTCCTTGTGCGCGATGCCCGCTTCGGCGAACGCCTTCTTGCCCGATACGCGGAAGGCCTTCGAGCTGGTGAAGTCCTCCATCTGGCTGATCATCGGGGTCTCAACGCTTTCGCCCGTGCCGAGGATGTACACCGGCTTCGTCGGGAAGTCCTTCGCTCGCGCCGCCGAGGTCATGATCAGCGCGCCGCCGCCGTCGGTCACGAGGCAGCATTCGAGCAGGTGGAACGGGTAGGCGATCATGCGCGAGTTGAGCACGTCTTCCACCGTGATCGGGTCCTTCATCGTCGCGCGGGGGTTCATCCCGGCCCATTCGCGCTGGACGACGGCGACCATCGCGAGCTGCTCTTCCGTCATGCCGTACCGCTTCATGTAGCGAAGGACGGGGATGGTGAACGTCGTGGGAGCGCCCATCGGGCCGTAAGGCGCTTCGAACTGGCCGGGGAGAGTCGATCGTCCACCCCCGAAGCCGCCCCGTCCGATGCCGGACTTGCCGCTTTCACCATGCGTGATGAGCACGGTTTGGCAGAGCCCTTCGTTTATCGCGGCCGCCGCGTGACGGACATGGAGCATGAAGGAACAGCCGCCGACGGACGTGCCATCGACCCAGGTCGGCGAGATGCCGAGGTACCAGGCGACTTCCGTCGGGGATTGCCCGGCGGTGGCGACACCGTCGATCTCGGAGGGCTTGAGGCCGCATTCGGCCAGGGCGTTGAGGGCGGCATCGGCATGCAGGCCGAGCTGCGAGAGGCCGGGGATAAGGCCGAGTTCGGTCGTCTCGGCGGCGCCCACGATAGCGACACTTGCGGATTTCATCGTACGCCTCCCGCGGGACGGAACTTCGGGAGGAAGATGCCCTCCGGGATCTCTTCGGGCGCGAGTTCAACAACGAGGTCGAGCGGCAGGGCCTCCGGTGTCTGATCGACGCCGACGATGTTCGTCATGAGGCGCGGGCCTTCGTCGAGTTCGACAACGGCGATGGCGTAGGGGCCATCGAAGCCC
>JANXYE010000125.1 GCA_025350285.1 Chloroflexota bacterium | reverse complement strand
GGAATCCGCACCCCTCACCATCGGCGCCACGCGCACCGTGCCCCTCTACTACGACTTCGGCGGGTTCCCCCAGAAGTACTACGAGGTCCAGTACCCCGCGCCAGGCGCGCCCGAACTGGCGGCGAAGGTGCGAGCCCTCATGCCGGACGGCGAAGTTGTGGCCGACGCGCCCAACCGCGGGCTCGACCACGGCGCCTATGTGCCACTGACCGTCATGTACCCGGATGCCGACGTTCCGGTCCTCCAGATTTCGATGCCGGACCTGGACGCGGAACATCTCTTCAAGCTCGGGCAGCGGTTGGCCCCGTTGCGAGACGAAGGCGTGCTCATCATCGGCAGCGGCTTCATGACGCACGGCCTGCCCTACCTGGGCGCAATGCGGGACCCGAACGTAGAAGCCCCTGGCTGGTCCGCCGAATTCGACCAGTGGGCCACGGACGCGCTCGAACACGGCGATGTGGATGCCCTGCTGAACTTCCGCAACCGCACCCCGTCCGTCCGCTACGCCCACCCGACGGTCGATCACTTCGCCCCGCTCTTCGTCACCCTCGGTGCGGCCACGGACCCGGCCGCGGCGCCGGAGTTCACGGTCGATGGTTACTGGTTCGGGCTCTCGAAGCGCTCGTTCCAGGTGGCGTGACGGCCCTCACCCCGGTAGGGATTCTGCCTCGCCCGACTGGTACCTCGCGGGCGAGGGGGAGCAACCCGCCAAGTTCATTCGGGGGGCGGAACCGCGAGCACGAACGAAAGAACCTACCGGCTATTCGAACGCGCCGTCGGCCAGGAGCTCGACGAACTCATCCTCGCTCAGCCCGATGACATCCCGGTAGACGTATTCGTTGTCTTCGCCGAGGCAGGGGGCGGCCTTCGTCAACTCGCTCGGCGTCTTCGAAAGGCGGAAGGCGGGGCCGTCGTACGTGCGTTCGCCCATTACCGTGTGGTTGAGCCTCCAGTAGTGCCCCCGATGCTTCAGCTGCGGGTCGGCGTGCATGTCCTCCGGCGACTGCACAACGCCCGCCGGCACGCCGAACGACTGCAGGTGGCGCATCAGTTCGAAGCTCGTGTACTTGCGCATCCGCAGGCCCTCGCCCCCTTCGACCACGATCTCCTCGGGGTCTTCCGCCCGGCGGGTCACGTCTTCGATCCAGAAGGTCAGGTGGCGGTCGATTTCGCGCTGCTCCTCGAACCGTTGCCAGCGCCGCCGCATCCGTTCGAGGTCGCACCACTCCGGCCGCCCGAGGGCCGCCTTGAGCGCCGCCCAGTGCTGCTCGGTTTCGCAGCCGATGACCAACCATTTGCCGTCCTTGCATTTGTAACAACCATGCGGCGCGGCCTCGTTGTCGCGGTTGCCCATGCGCGTCTGGACGTGGCCGTTCGCGGTCCAATCGAGGATCGCCGTGCCGAGGCCGTGGACCGCCGCTTCGAACTGGCTGAAGTCGATGTACTGGCCGATGCCCGTGCGGCGCCGGTAGTCGAGGGCCGCGATCAGCGCGATAGCGGCGAAATGCGGCACGAGGAAGTCGGTGTAAGCCGTGCCCGTGCCGATGGGCGGCTCGCCCGGCCAGCCGGTCAGGTGGTTGAAGCCCGCCGCCCCCTGGAGGACGTGGCCGAATCCCATGTAGGGCGCCCACGGTCCCGTCTGCCCGTAGAGCGGCATGGAGATCATCACCAGGTCCGGGCGAATCGCCCGTAGCGACTCGTAGTCGAGCCCGAAGCGCGCCATCGTCCCCGGTGTGAACGACTCCGTGACCACGTCGCATTCGGCCACGAGCCGCTTCGCCAACTCCGGGCCGCGCTGGTGCTTGAGGTTCACGGACATGCCGAGCTTCGAACTGTTGAAGTTCGCGTAGTACCCGGAACGGTCGATGCCCGGTACGTCATCGACGAACGGCCCGACCCGCCGGAGCGACTCGGGGTAGGTCGAAGATTCGACGCGAATCACCTCGGCGCCGTTGTCCGCCAGGTACTTCGAAACGCTGGGGCCGACGCCCACCCAGGCGAAATCAGCGACACGCAGCCCGGCGAACGGTTTCTTCAGCGGCTCAGGCATTCAGCATCCTCAGCATCCTCAGACCACCATCCGCATGCGTAAGCGGCGAAGCTCGGCCGCGTCAAGGCCCGGCAGTTCGCCATAGACCTGTTCATTGTGTTCGCCGATGTGGGGGGCGCGGCCACGCTGCTTCCAGGGCGTTTCGCTCAGCTTCCACGGGGCGCCCGGGTAAATGAACGATTCGCCGAGGTCCTCGTGCCGCACCCAGATCCAGTAGTCGCGCGCCGCCAGCTGCTTGCTCTCGACGATTTCGCGCGGCGTGAAGACGGGCGCCCAGCCGCTCTGCCGCCGTTGCGCCTCCTCCACGAGATCGGCCTTCCCGCGGGTCGCGCAGAACGCGCCGACGACACGTTCGACGTGTTCGCGCTCGTCATCGTCCAGTGCCCCGGCCAGGGCCAGCTTCTCGCGCCACACCGGCGTCGCCAACCCGCCGTCCTCGCCGGTCTCCGCCAGCCAATCGATGATCGCCGTGCTCGCGGGGCCCTGCACTCCACCAGCGTTGAGCGCGGCAACCCACCCATCGGCGCACTGGTAGAGGTATTTCAATGTCGTGTAGCCGGTGTTATTGCGGCGCACGCCGGGGCCGGAGAGGTTGATCCGGCGGATGTCCCAGGTCGCCTGCGCGTTGTCCATCGCGTTCGCAACCGCTTCCTGCATGGAAACATCGACGTGCTGGCCAAGGCCATCGTTCACGCCCCTCGCGTAGAGCGCCGTCAACGCCCCAACGGCGGCCTGCGAGTTCACCTGCGCGAACGATTGCGGCGCCAGCGTACGCACCGGTCCGTGTTGGGCGTCGCCGTTCAGGTACATGTGGCCGCCCATCGCCACCGCGACGATGTCCGTCGCCTGGTAGTCCTTGTACGGCCCCGTCTGGCCCCAGTTCGTAATGCTGACGAGGACGACGCCGGGGTTCAGGGCTTCCAGCGTCGCGTAGTCCAGGCCGAACGCGGCGGCCTGCCCCGGCGGGCTCGTTTCGAGAACGATGTCGGCCGTCGCGGCAAGCCGATGGAACAGCGCCCGGCCGCCTTCGAGTTTGAGCTGGCACGTTATCGAGCGCTTCCCGGCGTTCATCGCCCACCAGAAGAGGCTCCGTTCGGCGCCCTCTTCGCCCCGGTAGAAGGGGCCCCGCAGGCGCGTTGGGTCGCCGTCGCGTGGCGGTTCGACCTTGACCACGTCCGCGCCAAGCTCCGCGAGCAGCCGTCCGCAGAGCTGGCCCTTCTCGTCGGCGAGGTCGAGCACGCGATACCCGGCCAACGGCCCGGACGGGTGGGGAAGCGGCGATGCGGTAGGCTCGTCGGGCACGTTCCAGTTCTACCGCCTGCCAGCCGCCCGTTCAAACGGCGAGCGCCCGCCTACGACGCGCCTTGGCGCACTTTTTCGGCCGTTTCGATACCCCAGACCGGCAACGCGGGGTCTGTGATCAGCCCGATCTGCTTCAAGACCGAGGCCTGGTCCCAATAGATATGCTCGTGCGCCAGCTTCCCGTCGCGAAACGCGACGATGGCCACCAGCGGGATCTCGACCCGCCGACCGGTCGGCTCCACGCCCGGCAGCATCCACGGCATCGCGACCATGTGCGTGAACGAAAAGATCATCTCATCCACGAGCTGGTCCTGCCCGACCGTGCGCGAGATCGGCGTGAGGGTCGTATCCGGCGGCATGCTTGGGATGAAGTCCGTCGAATAGAAGGCGCGCAGGGCGTCTTTCCCTCTTCCCCCGGTGAGGACTGGCACGTGGTTCACGTAGGCGTCCTCGACCATCGTCGCGAGCGTCGCCTCGGTGTCGCGGGTGCTGAATTCGTGGGCGGTGTGCTGTTCCCAGATCTCACTCAGGTTTTCCATGCCGCTCACCGTACCTCAAAGCCGCCCGGGTCTCGACAAGGCCTTACCCTTGGCCCCGCGCGAGCATATCCGCGCCCGCCGGAACCGCGCCCTTAAGGTCGCCGTCGAGGCCCCCGCCAACCCGCGCAAGCAAAAGGTCCAGCCCCCAGCGCTTCAGCGCGGAAACGAGCACGACATTCGGGGGCGGGATCCCGGCCGCGGCCGCGAGCGTCGATTTCGCCGCCTCGTAATCCGCCGCCGGGCGCCCATCTTCATCCCGTAGTTGATCGGCCTTGTTCAGGACCAGGAGTGTGGGTTTCGCCTGCACCCCGAGGTCGGCGAGCGTCTTCTCCACCGTCTCGGTTTGTTCGAACGCGTTTGCGTGGGAGATATCGACGACGTGGAGCAGGAGGTCCGCCTCTTCGAGTTCTTCCAGCGTCGCCCGTAACGAGGCGACGAGGTCGGTCGGCAACTTCTGGATAAACCCGACCGTGTCGGTCAGCAACACGACTTCGCCGGTGGGCAGATGAAGCCGCCGGGTCACCGGGTCGAGCGTCGCGAACAGTTTGTTCTCGGCGAGGACATCCGCCCGGGCGAGCGCGTTCATCAGCGTGGACTTGCCGGCGTTCGTATAGCCGACCAGGGCAACGACCGGGAGCCCGTTGCGGACCCGGTTGCGGCGGTAGAGGGCGCGCTGCGTGCGGACCGACTCGAGATCCTTCTTGATCTTGCTGATGCGGGAGCGGATGAGCCGTCGGTCGGTCTCTATCTGCGTTTCGCCCGGCCCTCGGGTGCCGATCGCGCCTTCCATCCGTTCGAGGTGGCTCCATTGCCCGGCGAGCCGCGGCAACAGGTACTGCATCTGAGCCAGGCCGACCTGCAGGCGGCCTTCGCGGGTGTGGGCGCGCGTCGCGAAAATGTCGAGGATGAGCGCCGTGCGGTCGATGACTTTGCGGCCCAACGCCTTCTCCAGGTTGCGCTGCTGCGAAGGCGACAGTTCGTCGTCGAAGATGACCACGTTTGCATCGAGTTCGCGCGAAGCTTCCGCCACCTGCTCGACCTTGCCCTTGCCGATGTAGGTGGCCACGTTCGGCGTGCCCATCTTCTGCGAGGTACGCCCCACGACCTCCGCCCCGGCTGTCATCGAGAGTTCCGCCAGTTCCTGAATGGACTGCTCGACGGGAAGGGCCGCGCCATGAAGGTCCGCGGCGACGAGGTAGGCACGGTCCGGGCGAGCGGCTGTCGAATGAGTGGGTCGAGGCATGGTGGCCTTTCTGCGCTTCGCCGGGGCAGGTTGGGGATGCCCGGACCGTCGCGGATGATGTGTACGGGCCGGTTGGCGATCGTAGCGTGGCGCGGGACGGCCCACCCGGCAAGAGGCGCCGCTACTTCGCCGCGAGGTGCAGTTCAAGAACGGCGGCTGGAAGGATCTCGTCGAAAGCAGCGACAACCCGATCAAGAACCAGGGCGACTGCGTGAGCTTCGTCGCTACCTCGGGGAAGAGCTCGGCGTCGGTTAACGACTCCATCAGTCAACGAGCCCTGACTGAGAGTCCTGCGGCCTTCCCTGGCCGGCGGCGCCCTCAGTCAGGCGCCCTGACACAGCCCGTCGCGAAAAGGGGAGCCCGTGTGGGCTGCCCTTTTTTGCTCGCCGGAATTAACGTTGAGGGCAGCGCGTCCTGTTTACCATGCTGCACCGGACGATTCGCCGCTGGGTCCCCTTCGAATTGCGCCTCGGCGTCGCCCGGGCGAAACGTGAGGTCCGCGACCGGAGGTCACACGCCACCTTCTCGCGGAAACGGGGCGCCCCGGCGACGTTCCGCTTCGAAATCTGCTCGTACGAACGCCGGTTCATCGACTATCCGGGGCAGGAGCATCTCGGCCCGGCCAAACGGCGCAACCAGGCGCTCCTGGCGGCAGCGATCCACGAGACGCTGATAGCGCCGGGCGAGACCTTCTCCATCTGGAAGCTCGCGGGTCGGCCGACCGTCGCGCGAGGCTATGCCGCGGCCGCCGCTCTCAAGAACCGCCAGCTCATATCCGAAACCGGCGGCGCTGTCTGCCTGCTCTCGACCGTCGTCTACAACGTCGCATTGCTCGGTGCGATGGAAATCGTCGAGCGCCGCGCCCACAGCGTGGACTCGTATGGCCCGCGCCGCTACTTCGAACTTGGCCGCGACGCCGCCATCGAGTTCGGCTACCTCGATCTCCGCTTCCGCAACCCGCACGCCTACCCCGTGCTCCTGACGGCCGAGGTCACGGACGAGAAGGTTACCGTCGGCCTGCATTCCGAGCGTGAGCGGAACTTTGAGGTGGAGCTGAAGGTTGGGGAGCCCGTCTGCGGCGCGCCGCCCATGAAGGTGGTCATCGACCCGTCGCTCGCGCCGGGCGAGGAGCGGGTCATCGACCCCGGCCTGCCCGGCCTCACGGTCCGCACCTGGCGCCTGACCACCTATGCCGACGGACGCACGTTGGACGAAGACCTTGGTCCATCCGTGCACCACGCGGTGCCCGGCGCGGTCGCGCGCGGTCCACGGGATTGGTAGGCGGTCTCGGGGCTTTCGCGGGCGTTTGCACTGTTGCGCACGACGGTCGCCCGCTGCGCCGCTCGGGCGGCTGTCAGTCGCCGCCGGCACGCCGGCCGATAGACTTCGGTAATACCTGGCTCCGCCGGGCGGCATACGCTCGCCAGATGAGGATCCTCCTCGTCGCAATCTGTCTGG
>JANXYE010000101.1 GCA_025350285.1 Chloroflexota bacterium | reverse complement strand
CGGACGAAGCCGATGATCGAGAGCCTCATCGGGCGGGTGGCCGCGGGCGAGCTGAAGGTGGCCATCGACCGCGTCTTCCCGTTGAAGGAGGCGGCCGACGCACACCGGTACATCGAGAGCCGGAAGGCGTTCGGGCGGGTGCTGCTGGAGCCGTGAGCCGAGTTCCCGAGTTCCGAGTTCCGAGTTCCGAGTTCCGAGAGGCCGGACGAAACGGCTGGCGGCGGGAAGCAGGTAAAGGCGCTTTTCGTGGGTCTGGCGGAATCTACGCATGGGGGTTTCAGGGGTGGCGAGCCGGCGCATAATGGGGCTCGCTCCGGGCGGCGCTTGGCGCGGAAGGGCTGGCTGGTGGGAGAATGGCAGTGTGGATGGAAGGAAGCTCGTCATCGGGATGGTCAGCGGGGCGATCCTGCTGGTGCTTATTTTCCAGGGCCTCAACCAGTTCTCGTCGTAAGGGGCCTTCACCACGGGCGGGGAGAAGTTACAGACCGTTTACACGGCAGAGGCCGGGGAGCGGGGAATTTCGTTGACCAAACGTTCATCCGATTGGACACTTCCTGCAATGAGGAGAGTATCAATGGTTACATTTCGTCCTCTGGTGTCGGCCATCGCGCTCGGCGGCATCGTGGCTGTGGGCGCGCTATCTGGAAACGCGCTGGCCAGTTCGAGCGGGCAGCCCGAGCTGGTATCGGCTCGCCTGCCCTACGCAAAGGTGATGCCGGCCCTCCTGCCGAACAGCAAGGAGAACACAAGCGTCATCGCCCAGAACAACGGCACGGCGGCCGCGACCATCGCGATGGACATCTACACGCCGGGCGGCGTGCTTATCCCATCCGCGAGCAAGGTCGAAACGAACGTGCCGCCGGATGGCACGCGGACCTTCGCCCAGGCGATTAACGCCGGCCTGACGCCGGGCTTCCGCGGTGTCGGGGTGCTTTCGAGCGACCAGCCGATCAACGCACTCCTCGTGCGGGACATCGAGCAGAACGGCACGGGTAAGAAGTCCTACTCGGTGCATAACGCGTACGGCACCGGCGGCAACCTCATAACCATGCCGTACATCGCGAACAACCTCGCCAATACCTTTCAGACGCGGTTCGCAATCGCGAACACCGGCAATACGATCGCGTGCGTGACGGTCAACTACGCATTCGACGGCGGCGGGAGCTTCAACGACGCACCCACCGGCCAGGCGGGCTGTGCCGCGGGCTACCCCGTGCCAGTTGGTGGGCAAATCGCGTTTGGCCCGCAAACAGTGGCGGCGGAAGCTACCCAGGCCATGCCAGGAGCGACGGCGGGCAAGCAGATGTCCGCGACCGTGACGGCCACAGGGGCCCCGGTGACCGTTGCCGTAGACGCGTACGTCACGACCGGGGAGCGCAAGCTCGCATCGTATGACGGGTTCATCGTTGGCGGCGCGGCGAGCACGACGGACGACATCGGTACCACTGTGCTTATCCCGCTGGCCGCCAAGATCGACGGTTTCTACACCCAGATCCTGCTATCGAACCCGAACGCCACGGCGGCTTCGGCGACGATTCTCTACTCGGGGACGGTCAATGGTGGCCCGACCCAAACGTTCAGCGTTCCGTTGAGCGTGCCGGCGAACGGCACGGCCAACCACAGCGTTTACGTTGCGGGCAGCCCGATTCCGGAGAATTTCGTGGGGGCGGCGACAGTCACGAGCGACCAACCGATCGCGGCGGTGCTGTTCCGAGTCAAGATGACATCAGCGGGCAGCTTCATCGATACGGACCTCTATACGGCGGTGAACGGCGTCCCGGTTGATAGGGCCAGCACCACCTCCAAGTTCCCGCTCATCTTCCGTCGCATCGCCGGAGGCGGCGGGTTGAGCGGATACAACACCTGGATCAGCGTCACCGTCGCCGACGGAAGCGCGGCCACCCTGACGCTGACGAGCATCACGGATACGTCAAACACGCCCGCGTCGTGCGGAGCGGCGACAACCTACACGACGACCAAAACGATTAACGGATCGTTCATCTTCTACCAGAACGCCGACTCCGACAACGGCCTCGGCGCAAACCCGACCTGTCTCTGGGCTGGCATGAAGATCACGTCGGATAAGCCCGTGATCGCCATCGCGAACGTCACCAATGACATCTCAGGTGGCGACAACGACGGCGAGTACAACGCGTTCGGCGGCTAGCCGCCGCTGTATCGACGACGGTAAGAAGCCGGGCTCTCAGCCCGGCTTCTTGCGTTTATGGCTGGTAGGCTACCCGGGAGGCCCCCTGCCAGAATGGGGACGCCAACGGAGCGCGGGTCGTGCATTTAGCGTCATTCCGCACCTTTCTCGCCCCCTCGCTGCGTCCTGTCCGGCGGCGGCTGGCGAGCTTGGGGCGGATCCAGCGGAAGATGCGGTACTTCCGCGATGGCATTGACGGCATCGCGATGGACCTGCGGGGGACGATCGACTGCGGGCCAATCCTGCGCGAGTTCGGCGCGCATGTGGGCGCGGGCGCCACGGTCCTTGGCCCGCTCCATATCATGAACGCCGAAGGAGACTTTTCACGTCTCTGGATTGGCGACCATGTGTACATCGGGATCGATGCTCTGTTCGACCTGGCGGACAGCGTCCATATCGGGCACGACGTGTCGATTGGGATGCGTTCGAACCTCGTGACGAGCTTCGATGTTGGGCCCGGGCCGCTGCGAGCGGTGAGGCCGCGCAAGCAAGGGCCGATCACGATCGAAGACGGGGCATACCTCGGAACCGGGGTGACGCTGCTTCACGGGGTGACGGTGGGGGCTCTGGCGACGGTCGGGGCGGGTTGCCTTGTGCGGAAGGATGTGCCACCGGGCGCCACTCTCGTCGTCCCGGCTATCGATGTATCGGCGAGCTAGCCCGGGCTGGGGTACTGTACACTCGGCCTCGTGCGCATCAAGAACCTGCGGCTGCTGACGCTCTTCGATGTCCCCATTGAACTCCACCCGAGTTCTTTTCTGATGCTGGGATTCGTGACCTGGTGGGTCGCCACGGTAGTTTACCCGGAGCAGTTGCGCGGCCAGTCTTCGAGCACCTATCTGATCATGGCGATCATTACCGGGTTCGCCTTCTTCCTTTCGGTGGTGGTGCACGAAATCGCCCACGCCGTGGTGGCGCGGACGTACGCCGTAGAAGTGCGGAATATCGTCATTATGATTTTCGGCGGGATCACGCAGACGCGGGACGTGAAGGAGCCCTGGCCGGAGCTGGTGTTGTCGCTGGCCGGGCCGGCCGCGAATGCCGCTATCGGGTTCGTCCTGCTCGGTGGGTGGTGGCTGTTGGGCGCGGGCTCCAGCCGCCCGCTGGACCATGTGCTGTACTGGCTGGCCGTCACCAACCTGATCATCGCGGGGTTCAACCTCATCCCGGCCTTCCCGATGGATGGCGGCCGGGTGTTGCGGGCGATGCTCTGGCTGTTCACGGGCAGCTTCCACAGCGCCACCACGTTCTCGGCCTGGCTGGGCCGGGGATTCGGCTGGATCCTGATCGCCGTGGGCATATTGACGGCCTTCCAGGTGCGCGGCTTCCTCGTCCACGACACGCCCGTAGCGATTTCGAGCGGAGTCATCTCCGTGCTCATCGGGATCTTCCTGGAAGATGTCGCGCGGCGGGCGTTGCTACAGACGCGGGTACTACAGGCGCTCGAAAAGTACCTGGCCATCGACCTGATGCTCGCCCGGCCGCCAGTGGTGGCACCGGACGACCTGCTTGGGCCGCTGGCGCGCGAGGTCCTGGAACTCAACCCGCGGGTGGTCTACTTCGTGGAGGAGCAGGGCCGGCTGACAGGAATCCTCGGGTCGTGGCAGATCCGCGAGGTGCCAGAGCGAAAGTGGGACGAGGTAACGGCGGGCGAAGCAATGGTCCCGGCCGCGAAGCTCCACGCGATTCGTCCCGATTCGACCGTAGCGGACGCCCTCAAGGAGATGGAGCACGCCGACCTGACACACGTGCCCGTGGTGAGCGATGGGGAGGTGCTGGGGGTGCTCGGGCGGGACCGGATCCTGGGGGTGCTGTACCAGAAGGGGTTCCTGCGGACCGCGCGGGTCGGATAGGTCGCAGCGGCGCGCTACGCGACCGCCACGAGACCGGCGTGGGAACGGGGCGGCGGAATCGGGTCACCGTCCTCGCGCATCAATTCGACATGAAGGCGGATGGCTTCGGCCATAAGGGCCGCGGTGGCGTCCCGGGTCTCGGCGGCGGCCACGCAACCAGGCAGATCGGGAACATAAGCCGACCAATTGCTTGGCCCTTGCTCGAAAATCACAGTGTACTCAGTCATGGTGGTCCAGCCCTGCCTGCCGAAGGATACTCTTCAGTGTACCAGTCTGGAGGTCCTCGGATGCCTGGCCGGAGACCGTCACCTTGCCCGGCTTCGTCGCGTGCTTGAGCTGACGATGGCTGCCGACCGTCCGCACCTCGTACCAGCCATCGTCGGACAGGGCTCGCAGTACATCTCGGACTTTCATCCGCGCACCCGGCGCCACTTGTGGAGGCTCACCATCTCTCGGGGAGGGGTCTGGCGGCTGCCGACTTCGACGTATGAGACATCGGCGACGTAGATGCTGCCCTGCGAGTCCACGGCCACGCTGTGCGGCCAGAGGAACTGGTCGGCGGCTTCGCCCGGCAGGGGGTTGCCGATGCGGGTGATGAGCTTCCCATCGCGCGTGTAGATGGACACGCGGTGGCCGAGGTTCGGGACGCCGAA
>JANXYE010000004.1 GCA_025350285.1 Chloroflexota bacterium | reverse complement strand
CAGGCGGGCCCGAGCGGCTAGCCGGGCCGCTCCGCTCGAAAGCCAGGGGCCCATAGAGCCCCCTTCGCGACGGTGCATGGACGAGCGGTTCATTACGGCGGACACGCTGCCAGACCGGCGCGGGCCTCCTGGAGGGGGCCTCGGAAGTGGCCTGATCCTTCATCGCCAAGGTTCGCGATAGACGTTCAGCACTGAAGAATGTTCCTTCCCCTCGCTTGCGAGGTACGAAGTCGGGAGACCCATGCCCAGCGGCCAGGACAGCGAATGAAGAACCACGGCGCTCTCCCCTCGCCCGCGCACGGGAGAGGGGTTGGGGGTGAGGGCCTATCGCCCGGCGACCCCTATTTTCGGAGCAGAGGGGGCCGGGGGGTGAGGGCGCGCCGGGCGAGCGAAAGGGCACGGCTGCACTCTGAGGCCACGAAGGGCACACGGACGCTCGACGTTTCACGTGGAACATACTTTGGGTCCGGCGCAGTGGCAGCAGCGAACTCGCGAAGCGGCGGGTCTTTGTAAGCCCCGCGTCAGTCGGTCCCGGAGAGGTGCGGCGAAGAGGGAACCGGCAAATCGTGTTTCACGTGAAACACCGGCGCGCTAACGAAGGCGGCGACCGGGGACGGGGTCGTACCCGCATCCGCCCCACGGGGTGCACCGGGCGAGCCGTCTCAGCGCGAACCCCGTTCCTCGAAGCGCGCCGTGCTCACGCAGAGCTTCGATGGCATACGCCGAACACGACGGGGCAAACCGGCAACTCGATGGCAACCATCGAGAAAAGGTGGCCTGATACGCCCGGATTACGCGGATCAACGCTCCAGCGATCACCGGGCCGCATCCTGCCGGGAGATCACGTTCCGCAGCTCGGCTCGCAATTGCCTAAACGTCGCGTTCGCACCGTTACGGGTCACGGAGACGACGCGATCAGCCGCCCCAGCCACGGCGTGGTCCATGCGCGCGGCCTCCCGCAGGCGGCGGCGCAGCCGGTTCCGGTCCACCGCCCGCCTCGCTACCTTCTTGCTCGTGACGAAACCCCAGCGTGATACCGGCCAGCTTCCGGGCGCGGCACGGACAACAAGAAGGGCGCCCCGCGTGGAGCGCCCTTCTCGGTAGACTCGGTCGAATTCTCGCCCACGCCGAAGACGGCGCGCGGCGCTCACGCTACACCATCGTCAAGAGCTTGCGACCGCGAGCTCGACGCGTCTTCAACACCATCCGCCCAGCTCGTGTGCTCATCCGCTGGCGGAAGCCATGCACGCGCGCCCGGTGCTTGCGGTGCGGCTGATAGGTTCTCTTCGTGGACATGACGTACTCCTCTGGCTTAGGCGCGAACCTCTACGCTATCGCAGCGCCGCATAACGGGCTAGTACTTCATCGAGAAGGTTCCCGTTAGGCGTTCACGCCCGCGAAACGTTTCTCCCCCTCTCCCGCGAGGTACGAAGTCGGGAGAGGGGGCCGGGGGGTGAGGGCGGCGGGTCGAACGGCCGACTTTCTCCATTGAGTATAACGGGCTAGTTCGGGCGGTAGACGGCGGTGTAACGCGCGTACTGCGCCAAAACGCCCTCCACATACGCCCGCGTCTCCCCGAACGTGATCCGTTCGAGGTATGCCGCGGGGTCCGTATCCGGAGTCGTCCACCGTGCGGCGTTGCCTGGCCCGGCGTTGTAGGCCGCAAGCGCGATGGCGACGCCCTGGAAGCTCCGCAGCTGCTCAAACAGATAGCGCACCCCGAGGGTGAGGTTCAGCTCCGGGTCCCCGAGCTGCTCCTCCCGCACAGACGGCCGTCCGAGGCGGGAGGCCACGTCGTTAGCGGTCTCCGGAATCACCTGGGTGAGACCCAGCGCCCCGGCGCTTGAACCTACGTCGGCCTGCCAGAGGCTCTCCTGGCGCACCAACGCCGCGATCAGGAGCGGGTCGAGGTTCGCCGAGCGGGCCACTTCGGCTAGTGATGCGACATAACGTACAGGATACCCCCAACGCGCCGTGGCGAGGGCCGCGCCAGTGGGGAGGGTCACCGCCTGCCAACATCGGATGGCGGCGGAGGTCAGGCCCGCGTCCCACGCGGCGGCCGAGACCACCACCGCATCGGCTACCGTGGAGCCGCTGCACGCCTCGCGGGCGGTTGTCAGCGCCAGCGCCGTCGCTCCGGCGTCCGCAAGCAAACGTACGGACCGAGCGGCGGCTCCGCCGGCTGCCGACGGAGGGCCGCTCGCCACCTGGAGCGCGAGCCAGTCCGGGCCGCCGAGGTCCGCCTCCCGAAACGGGACGGCTCCCGGCCAGCCCGCTCCATCAAGTCGCGATTTCGCCAGGCGCGCGTAAAACTCCGAACCCGCGCCGGCCGCCGCGGGGCCCACGCCGCTCGGGCCGCCAGCGGCTCGCCGTCCGCGGCCTTCACCTTGCCCACCCAGTACCAGTTTCGTGCTCCGCCGACGCCCGTTAGTCGCTCCCAGATTGTGGCCGCTTCTTCCGTGCGGCCGTCCAGGTAGGCCATGTAGCCTGTCCGGAAGGCGCCCTCGGCGGCGAACTCGCCGCCCGCGTCGGCGGCGA
>JANXYE010000008.1 GCA_025350285.1 Chloroflexota bacterium | reverse complement strand
CCAGACCGAACTCCAGGCCCGATGCGGATACTGGCCTGTCCGCTACGCGGGGCGCAGCTCCCTCAGCAGATGGGGGCTCTTCCCGGGCCGCACCGGTCAGCGGGTCCGGCGCCGCCCGCGCAACGACTTCGGCGGTCGGCTCTTCCCCATCCCCGGCCGGCCCCAAGACCCCTAACGTCTCCGCGAGTTCCTCCCGGATGACGGCCGCCGGAGGAGCGACCTCGAAGAATGGGTCGTCGCCGAAATCTTCCTCGGTCTGCACCCGGGCGGCGGGAGCCTCTTCGGGTTTCCCGCCTCGGCCGAAGAAGCGCCTGCGGGCCGGCAGCGGCGGAGGGGCCGCCTTCGCCGCCTGTGTCCGCATCCGGGCGGCCAGCCGCTGCGAATTCGGAGGACCGGGGTCGGTCTGCTGAAGGCCGACCGGGGCGGCCGGGGCCGCATCCACGCCAGCTCCGGCGGGATCCGCCCGCGCCGCCGGTTCGGTCACATCCTTTCGCCGCCCCAGGACTCGCCGCTCGTGCTTCGGTGTCTCGGGCATCGCGGGAAGCTCGGGCTCGGCCAATTCCTCCGGTTCGTCCCAGAGGTGGTCCGACGGGTCGCTCGTATCGGCTGGCTCGTCCGTTTCGACCGTCCCAAAGAGCCAATCGAGGCCGCTTTCGCGCTCGATCGCGGGTTCGATGCCGGGCGCCTCTGGCCCGTCGCTGGCCTCGGCCGCGGGGGCGGGCGGCGGCGCGGGCGCCGCGGCGACTTCCACCGCCGGGGATCGAAACAAGTCTTCGAACGAGTCCGTGCCGAAGTCGTCGAACTCCTCGCGGTCGTGGGGCCGCCCATAGTTCAGCGCCGGTCCGGCCGCGGACGCCGCGCCGCTGGCCTCGGCGAACGCTCCGCCGGGGAGCGGCTCACGTTCGAGCAGTCCGGTCGCCGTCCGCGCTGAGTCCTTCGCCCGCGACCTTCCGAAAAGCCGCCAACCGCCGCGCGAGCCGGCTTCCGCCACCTCACGCGAAGGCGCCGCGTAGTGCGCCGCCACCTCCTGGACCACGCCAGGTCCATCGAGGACGCGGGTTCGAATGCGCTCGACCGCCCCATCGGGCACGCGCGGTACGAACGTGCGGAGAGAGAGCGCCTGGGGTTCGTGCGCCGCAACCAGTGAAAGTGCCCGCGCTCCCTGGAGGTAGAGTTGGGCCTCGGCCAGGCAAACGTCACATTCGCGCAGATGGTCGACGATGTTTCCGTGCTCTTCCTGCTCCAGCAGGTCCAGCGCGAAGTCCGGCAGCAGTTCGCGAGCTTCGTCGTGGTCGATCACCACTCGCCTCCCGCCCCCGGGGAAAGCTGGTCGGTCAGGTCCACGAGACCGCTGCGAAGACGGTTTCTGGCCATCACCTCCGGCACTCCGACCCGACGTCCGACTTCGGAGGCGTCCATGCCGGTGACGTAGCTCAGGGAGAGGGCCTCGCGTTGAGCCGGCCTCAGCGCCCGGAAGGCACGCCCAACAGCTTCAGGGGTAAGGTCCGGCGGCATAGATGCCGTGACCCCGGCCTCGAGTTCGTCGTCGTCGCGCTCGCGCCGACGTCCGCGCCGCCGCTTGCCGCCTTCGCGAAGCGAAAAGAGGGCGTGCCTGCGCACCACGGCCAGCACCCAGCGCGCTTCATCGTCGATTCCGGCGTCGAAGTGGCTGGCGTGGCGAAGCGTCTCGTCGAGCGCCTCGGCTACCGCCGCCTCCGTCCGCGGTGCATCCTCAAGGATCGCCAGGGCGATGAGATATGCGGCCGGCCCGTAGCGATCGACCAGCTCACCGGCGGCGGCGGCATCGCCGGAGCGATGGCGTTCGAGGAACGTGCTCACGCGGTGGGCACCTCCCCGCGCCGGGTTGGCGGACTCAAACTGTGCGCCATCTGTCTCGCCATTTGTCTATTGTGGCGTATTCCGCGAACCCGGTCAGTCGAACCGCAAAGAGACCCTTCGCCTGGACTTTCGCCCGCCGCGCAAGGAGGCGCCGTCCGCGCCCGTGGTGGGCGAGGACGGCGCCTGTGGGCCACGAGCCACTGCGTCAGCTCCCGGCGGCTGGCGTACGGCGACGGAAGCGGCGCGCCGCCAGCAGGGCCAGGGCTGCCGGGATGGCGAACCAGGCCACGGCTACCGTCAACACCGCCCCAGCGCTCGCGACATAACGAGCGGCCTCAATCGAACCCGCCCAGGCGTCCGCGAACGCTTCGCCGATACTCTTGGGCCCGTCGTTGCTCTTCGGCTGCGGCTTCGCCGGGACCAGCGGCGCGATCGCGATGTCGATCGTCGCCAGGTCCGTGAGGTGATCCAACAGCTTCAAGCGGCTCTGCGCCTGGGCCTCTGACTTCCGGCTCCGCCCCGACGATTTCGATCTTCAGATCCGGCGCCAGCCGAAACGCTTTCAGCGATTCCGCGGGCGACAACGGGCTTTTGACCGGCGTTGGCGACTCGGCAGCCGGAATGAATTGAGCGGGATGAATCCACCAGATCAGGAGCGCCATAAAAAGTCGTGC
>JANXYE010000003.1 GCA_025350285.1 Chloroflexota bacterium | reverse complement strand
GCCGCGAACGTGACG
Organism: Chloroflexota bacterium; assembly: GCA_025350285.1. Taxonomy (GTDB): domain Bacteria; phylum Chloroflexota; class Dehalococcoidia; order Tepidiformales; family Tepidiformaceae; genus JANXYE01. The sequence continues at coordinate 3,911 of JANXYE010000003.1, read as the reverse complement.
GCGTGTTGTTCAGCGATGGCGACATCGAAGACGCGGTCCGGGTGCTTCTTGTGTACCGGGGCGAGGCCGGTGCCTTCGAGCATGGCTGCCGTCACGGCCACCACCCGCTTGTCGGATTCGATCAGTTCCTGGGTCGCCTGGGCGAAGACCTGCGAGTAGCTCGGGAGCGGCGCTGGGGCGCCTGGCTCGGCCGGCTTCTTCAGCCAGAAGGTGCCCGAATGGCTCTTGATTGGGTCGGCCGCCGCCTCTGGGATGCCGTGGCCCTTCTCTGTGAGGAGGTGGAGGAGCACCGGCCGGCTGGAGTTGCCGACACGCTTGATCTGCTTGAGCGTCAGTTCCAGTTCGCGGATGTCGTGGCCGTCGATCGGCCCGTAGTACTCGAACCCGAACTGCTCCCAGAAGCTGGCCGGGATGAGCAGCTCGCGCATCGAGTTCTTCACGCGCTTGCCGATGTCCCACGCCTGGCGGCCCAGCGGCAGGTGTTCCACCATCGAGCCCACTTCGCGCTTCGCGTTGCGGTAGAGCGGGTCCACTCGGAACTTGTTCACATTCTTGGAAAGGGCGCCCACGTTCGGGCTGATCGACATGTCGTTATCGTTAAGGATTACCAGCAGCTTGTGCGTTTTGAGGTGCCCGGCGTGGTTCAGCCCTTCCAGCGCCATGCCCGCCGTCATCGCGCCGTCCCCGACCACCGGGATGACCCAGAAGTCTTCGCCCTTGATGTCGCGGGCGGTGGCCATACCCAGGCCGGCGGAGATTACCGTGCCCGCGTGGCCCGCGCCGAACGGGTCGTGGGCCGATTCTTGGCGGTCCGCGAAACCCGAAAGCCCTTGGAACTGGCGGATCGTGTTCATCCGTTCGCGGCGCCCGGTGAGGATCTTGTGGACATACACCTGGTGCGAAACGTCCCACATGATCTTGTCTTTGGGTGAATCGAAGAGACGATGGAGGGCGAGCGAGAGTTCGACGACGCCGAGGTTTGAGGCGAGGTGCCCGCCGCCCCCGATGCACTGCACCGTATCGACGAGGAACCCACGGATTTCGCCAGCCAACTGTTCGAGGTCCTCGTAGCCGAGGCCGCGGAGGTCGGCGGGGCCGTCCACGTGTTCGAGTAGGGTCGTCATCGTGGCGCTACCTCCAGCAGATCCAGCGTTTCCACGTTCCGGGCCGCCTGAGCGCCCCTGACAACCCGGACCGTCGCCGTCTTGAGCGCCGCCTTGGCGCGGGGATACCGTAGCCCGAGCCGCACGTACGCGGGCCATTCGGCGGGGTTGCGCGCGGAACGCGCGCGAATTCGGGTCTCATCATGTTCGCCCGACCAGGAGCGCAAGCTCGCTGGCAGGTTTAAGTTTGCACCATCGATGACCACTCGCACGGCGAGCCAGCGTACATTCGCGGCAACGCAGGCGCGGACGGCGTGGTAGGTCTCCATATCGACGCCGCCCGCGCCATGGAGGTTCCAGAGGTCGCGCTTCGCGTCCCGGGTGGCTACCGGCTGGTCAACCGTCAGGAGCTTCGAGAACACGAACGGCAGGCCCGTCGTGTGGAGATGCTTACGCACGTCCTCGATCAGGAACCGGTCTGGGGAGAGGACGGGCTGCTCGCCGTGAGCCGCCTGCCGACCGAGGATGACGCTCCCCGCTTCCAGCGAAGGATCCAGCCCGCCGCAGAAACCTGAGAGCACGACGAGCTTCGGCCGGGCGCGCCGAAGTTCGGCGGAGAGCGTTTCAAAGGCGGATGGCCCGGCGCCGCAGACGAATGCGCGCGCGCGGCTGCCCAACGCGCCGGCTTCGCGCTTCGTCGGGGTTACGATCAGCGTCTTCATCAGGACTGGCGGCCCACCATCGTCGCCAGCCCGGCGCGGATGCCTTCGAGCGGGCTTTTCATTGTGGCCCCAACAGAGGTCGCTTCGTAGCCGCAGTGCGCCATGCAGTTCGTGCAGCGGGCGTCCCGGCCGTAGCCGTAGCGCTCCCACTCGGTGTCGTTCATCAGGGCGTCGAAGCTCTCGGCGTAGCCTTCGTTCATCAGGTAGCAGGGGCGCTGCCAGCCCATCACGGTGCGCGTCGGGTTGCCCCAGGCCGTGCACTGCATCGCGTACTTACCCTGAAGGAAGCTGAGGAAGAGCGGCGTGTGGTTGAACTTCCACTTCGGCCGCTCGGGCAGCGAAAGGATGTCCTTGAACTTGTTGATCATCTCCGGCCGCTTGAGAAACACGCTCTGGTTGGGCGCCGCCGGGTAGTCGTAACCCGGCGAGACCATCATTCCATCGATGTGCAGGTCGTCCGAGAGGAAGTTGAACAGTTCACGCATGTCTTCGGTCGAACTGTCGGCGAACACCGTCGTGTTGGTGTTGACGCGGAAGCCGAGTTCCTTCGCCATCCGGATACCGGCCACGGCTTTGTCGAAGACGCCCTTGCGATCGACCATCTCGTCGTGCAGGTCGCGCATGCCGTCCATATGGACCGTGAAGCTGAAGTATTTGGAGGGCTTGAGCTTCGGCAGCCAGCGCTCCATCAGGATGGCGTTCGTGCAGAGGTAGACGAACTTCTTTCGCTCGATCAGCCCTTCCACGATCTTGTCGATCTGCGGATGGACGAGCGGCTCGCCGCCAGCGATAGAGACCACGGGCGCACCGCACTCTTCGGCCGCCGCCCAACATTCCTCCGGCGAGAGGTACGTGTTCAGTATCTCTTCGGGGTGCTGGATCTTGCCGCAACCGACGCAAGCGAGGTTGCAGCGCCAGAGCGGTTCGAGCATGAGGACCAGCGGATAGCGTTTCTTCCGCTGGATCTTCTGCTTCGCAAGGTAGGCGCTTACGGCGAAAGCCTGGCTGGCGGGAACGCCCATGGTTATACCTCTTCAGGTGATGATGTAGTGTGCCACGAGGCTCTGAATGTTGCATGAAGCTCCTGTGCCGCCGCCGTGCCGCCGCGAACCGCGGACTCCATCGTGGCGGGCCAGCCGGTGTCCGTGTAGGCCCCGGCGAGGACGAGGTTCGCCACGGGCGTTCGCGGCCCTGGACGGATGAGCCCCGGGGCGGGCACGAACGTCGCATCCCGCTCCTTGATTGCCGCGAACTTGAGCAGGTTGGCCTGGCCCACCGTGGGCAGGGCCGCGCCGAGTTGGGGCAGGAAGCGTTCGCGCAGGTCTGCCTTCGAAAGCGGCATGTAGGCGGCCGCGTCGCTCAAGGAGACGACCAGGTGGTGGTGGCCGGCCCGCTGGTCCATGTCGAGCCGGTTCCGGTTGAAGACCCACTGTAGCTCTGAGCCGATGAACGCCGCGAAGGCGAAGTCCGCCACCGGCCGGTCGAACCAGAAGTGGAGGTTGACGATCGGCGCCGTGGGAATCGCCGCGAGCGAGGCGAATGGCTCTCTCGCGCCGAGGTTCGGTGGGAGGAGTGCGCTGACGGCGGTGTGGGGCACCGCGCAGACGACCGCCTCGAACGGTTCGAGCGTCCCGGACGCCAGGCGGATGGCAATCGCTCGCGGGCGCTCGTGCCCATCGAGCTCGATGCCGGCCACGGATTCGCTCACCCTCAGCGAGCCGCCATGGCGTTCGATGTAGGCAACGGCCGGCTGGACGTGCAGTTCACTGAGCCCGACCGCCGCCAGCCCGATACCCGCCGAGCGGGACGACTTCAGAAAGCCTTCGCGAAGCACGAAAAGAGCGTCGGCCGTGCTCGCGTCGTCCGCCCGGCAGTTGAGTGTTGGCACGAGCACGAAGTCCCAGAAGTCGCGAATCGCCTCGGGTGTCTGGCCGTGACCACGCAGCCAGTCGCGGAACGGGATGCGGTGCAGCCCCTTCCGCTCGGCCTCGGTCATACGGTGGACAGCAAGCAGCGTCCGGCCAATGCGGAGCTTGTCCGCGAGCTTGAGGTGGCCATAGCGGGCGAAGGAAAGGGCGAGGTGCAG
>JANXYE010000670.1 GCA_025350285.1 Chloroflexota bacterium | reverse complement strand
TGGCGAGGGAGTTGTAACCGGGCTGCTGGCCAGTGTGGCCGGGGCGGCCGGGGAACGTGAGCTTCCCGCCGTGCCACGTCTCATCGACTTCGACGATGCCGGACAGTGGGCCGCCGTCTTCGGCCAGGAGCTTGCGAATCTGGCTGAACATACGCCATGCCGTCTTGTACGTGACCCCGAGTTCCCGTTCGAGCTGCTTGGCCGAGATGCCGCAGCGCGTACTGGCCAGTAAATACATCGCATAGAACCACGAATCGAGCGGCGTGCTGGACTTCTCAAAGATGGTCCCGGCCTTCGGGTACACATGCGTCCCGCAGGAGTCACAGGCGTAGCCAGCGCGGCCCTTGATGCGCGTGTGGGGACGCACCTTCTCGCACGCCCGGCAAGTGATCCCGTCCGGGTAGAGCAGCGTCACGAGATGGGCGAGCGCCTTGTCTTCGTCGGCGAACTCGCGCTGGAAGTCCTTGAGCGTGTAACGTTCCATGCCTGAATCATAGCCGTTTAGGCACTTGCGGTCAAGGGATAGTTACCGGCTAGCCTCCTCCCGTCATGCCCGCCAGGTGGTGTACGCCGGGGGCCAGCTCGGGCGCGGGGCGTAGGTCGCGAGCATGGCCGAGCCGAGCAGCAGTTCGAAGCAGACCTCATCGTTCGTCGTCGTGCCGCCGAGCGAGACGAACTCGGCGCGGACGCCCTCGCCCACCTCATCGGCCCGGCGAACGACACCGTTCAGGTAGAACTCGTCATCGACTTCTTCCGCGGGGAAGGTGTGGTAGGCGTAACGCGGGTCGCGGAGGAGGTCCGCGAGCTTGGGCGTCGGCGCGATGAGCGCGTACAGGTTGCCCGCGTGGATGATCGGGCAGAACGGGTGCAGACGCGGCGCGCCATCCTTGCGGATGGTCGCCAGGTACCCGAGCCCAAGCCCGACGCGGTACATGAGCGCGTAGCCGGCGGCGGCCATCTCCGGCGCTTCGAGCACGAATTCGCTCCAGGACTTCATCGCGTCACCTCCAGGCGAGCGATTCTCCCCCATTGCGCGACACCTCCTGTCGCGTTTCGTAAAGCAGCGCTCGGTCGCGCTGCTTCTCCAACTTCGCCCCGCCCTGTTAGGGTGTTTTGCGATGGCTGAAGCGAATTGCCACTACTGCGCGCGTCCCGCGACTTCAGAATGTCACACCTGCGGGAGGCTGTACTGCGGCGAGCACGGCGAAGATGTCTGCCTGCGCTGCCTCTCGCCAGAAGCGGCGACGCCCTCGCCGATGGCCTTCCGGGGAGCGGTGCTGGCGCTGATCGTGGGCACGGCGGTAACGATCTTTCTGGTGGTCAGCCCGCCGGAGAGCGCGAGCAAGGCCGACAGCGTGCGCCCAATCACGACACCGACAATCACTGGCCCCGCGACCGCAACGCCCACGCGGGCCGGCGGAACGGCTTCCCGGACATCAACCACGGCGACGGCCAGCGGGACCGCCTCTGCCTCCGCGGCCACGCCGGCCAGCGGTACGGCCACACCAGCCGGCCAGCAGAGCTACACCGTCGAGGCGGGGGATAGCGTGAGCAAGATCGCGGAGAAGTTCGGCGTCACGCAGCAGGCCCTGAGAGGCGCGAACCCGGGGCTCACGGACGTGATCCAGATCGGCCAGGTCCTCCGCATCCCGGCGCGCTAACCAGCCCATACCGCCTTCGCCCGCGGGCCTCTACGATCGGCCCAACTACGGAGGCACGCGCAATGAAGGATCTGGTTGTTGGAGTCCATATCGGAGCGGCTACGGCGGCGCAGCTCGTGGCCGGCATCGTGGCGGCGGAGGCGGCAGGCATCGATTGTGCCTGGCTCACGAGCGGGGGGATGGCGCCAGACCCGCTCGCGGTGTTCTCGGAGGCTGCGATGAAGACGGGGCGGATTAAGTTGGGGACGTGCATCATCCCGACGTTCCCGCGGCACCCGCTGGCGATGGCCCAGGGAGCATTGGCGGTCGATTCGTTGGCGCCGGGACGCCTGCGGTTGGGCGTTGGCCCAAGCCACCAGGTCTCGGTCGAGCCGATGTACGGCATCCCCTTCGAACGGCCGCTGGAGCACCTGCGCGAGTATCTCACCGTTCTGAAGGGCATCCTCGGCGAGGGCAAGATCCAGCATGAAGGCAAGCGGCTGACGGCGCGCGCTCAGATCGCCGCCCCCACCGGCGTGACGGTGATGGCCTCGGCCCTCCGCCCGAACGGCTTTCGGCTGTGTGGCGAACTGGCGGACGGCGCGATTTCGTGGGTTTGCCCGTTGCCGTACCTGCGAGACGTGGCCGTCCCGGCTCTGCGGGAAGGTGCGGCGAAGGCTGGCAGGCCGGCGCCGCCACTGGTCGTCCACGTCCCGGTCATCGTCTCCGAGGACCTGGCGTCGGTGCGGGAGGCGGCCAAGCGACAGATCGGGTTCTATCCGCGCGTGCCGTACTACTCGCAGATGTTCCAGGACGCTGGCTTCGCGGAAGCGAAGGAAGGGCAGCTGAGCGACCGGATGATCGACGCGCTCGTGGTACACGGGAGCGCGGACGGCGTGAAGGCGCGACTGCGGGAGCTACCGTCGTTTGGGGCGGCCGAACTGCTCGCGATGCCGATTCTCCCGGCGGGCGACGGCGAGGCGCTGGCGCGGACGCTGCGGGTGCTCGGGGAGCTGGCCGGAGAAGCATAAACGGGGGTGTTGGCGAGCCCCATCCGGTAAACGGAGCTTCCAGGGCTCGCTTCCGCTCGCCGCGTGTGCGTGGTATCCCTTCGTCTATGCGCATCCGTCTCCCGCTCTTTGCCCTCGGGGCATTGTCTTCGCTCTTCATCGCCGCCGCCTCGGCTTGCCAGGTGGATGACCCGTCGCCACCCGCCTCAAACGCAACCGCCAGCACGCCGCAGGCTTCGGCCAGCGCCCCGGCCGCCACTCCAGCGACCACCGCGAACGCCGGCAAGCAGTTCAAGCAGCCGGAACAGGTGATCCAGGCGGGCAAGCAGTATACGGCGACGGTCAAGACTGACAGGGGCGACATCGTGCTCGCCCTTTACGCAGACAAAGCGCCGGTGACGGTGAACAGCTTCGTGTTCCTGGCCAGACAGGGGTACTTCGACGGCCTCACGTTCCATCGCGTGGAGCCGGGCTTCGTCATCCAGGGCGGGGATCCGCTCGCCAACGGCAGCGGCGGGCCGGGATACAAGACGCAGGAAGACCAGAACGACCTTCCGAACCTGAAGTGGACCGTTTCGATGGCGAAGACGGCGGGAAGCACGGAGGTCGGCAGCCAGTTCTTCATCAACCTGGCGGACAACACCGCGCTCGATCAGAGTTCGCCTACTCAGAAGCGCTTTTACCCGTTCGCGATCGTGACGGCGGGGCAGGACGTGGTCACGCAGATCAAGCGCGGGGACGTTGTTCGCTCGGTGACGATCACGGAAAAGTAAGGCCGTCGCCGGAGCGCGCTGCGCCGAACGGCTGGCTGTGGTTCAATGCGCCGTATGCCCGCAAACGAATGGCTGGATGACCCGGAGATCCAGGCGCAGATCCGTGCCCGAAGCGTGCGCAACGGCATCCTCCGCAGCGCCATCCTCTGGACGCCGTTTTTCGTCGCCGCGTCCGGAGCGCTCTTGTTCTTCCTGTTCGACCAGGTCATCGACGGCGGCCGCGGGACGATCTTTTTGGTCATCGTCCTGGCGGTGCTTTCCACGCTCTTCGGGTTCCAATCGGTCCAGGCCATCCTTGACCTTTTCGGCGAGCCGAAGACGCTACGTGGTGCAGTCCTCCGGCGCTGGTCGAAGATGGATTCGCTGGTGATGAAGACGCACTACCTGCGTATCGAAAAGACGATCCTGCGAGGTGACATGGACCTCATCGGCGGGGTGAACGCGGGTGACATCGTGGAAGTGCGGTTCTACCGGCACTCGGCGGTCGTCGTTGGGCTGAAGACAATCGAGAAGGCGCCCGAACCGGCGGCGAAGCCCTCGCGCATTCCCTTCCGGCAGCGGAAGTAGCGATCATCGCAAACGGCGGCGCGTCTCGACGTGGGCCAGCATCCCGGTAGAATCTGGCCGGTGGATGAAGCAACCGTCCGGCCTTCGTACCGGACTATTCGAGAGATTTCCGAGGACGACCGCCCGCGCGAGCGCCTGCTCAAGCACGGCCCAGACGTGCTCAGCGATAGCGAGCTCGTGGCAATCCTGCTCGGGTCCGGGCTGCGTGGCGAGAACGTGCTGGACATGTCGCGAAGCCTGTTGGAGGGCGTGGGCGGGCTCGCCAACCTCGTACGGAGCGACACGAAGGCGCTCCTGCGGATGCGTGGCCTCGGCCCGGCAAAGGCGTCGCAGCTGTTGGCGGCGCTGGAACTGGGACGCCGGGCGCAGCAGCTGGACCCGGATGCCCGGCCGCTGTTGAAGACGCCGGAAGCCGTATACGGCTATCTCGGCGCCCGCCTGGGTGCGCTCCCACGTGAGCAGCTGCACGTCATCGCCGTCGATACGAGGGGGCGGCTGCTTGGGGCGGTTGCCCAGGTCACGGGCACGATCAACGCCCTCAACGTGCGTCCGGGCGAGGTCTTCCGCGAGGCGGTCGTGCTCAACGCGGACGGGGTGATCTTCGTCCACAACCACCCGTCCGGTGACCCGCGGCCCAGCCCGCAGGACGTGCGGACGACACAGGAGTTGGTGGCCGCGGGCGAGGTGCTCGAAATCGAGGTGCTGGATCACGTCATCATTGGGCAGGGGCGGTTTTGCAGCATGAAGAAGGAAGGCTATGGGTTTTCGAGGTCGTGAGTTCTTGAGTTCTGAGTTCTGAGTTCTGAGAAGGCGTCTTCGCGGG
>JANXYE010000622.1 GCA_025350285.1 Chloroflexota bacterium | reverse complement strand
GGGTTCTTCACGCCGTCGATTGTGTCCACCACGTTCGTCACATTGGTACAGGAACAGGAGGGCGTGAAACAGGTCGCGACGCTGCTCTACCGGCCGGTCAAGCTGCGCGCGGGCGGCGACGAGTTCGATTCATGGGTCGTCGGGTTCACGGCCGGACAGCCGGGCGGGCCCGTGCGCATGAAGGAGGGTAGCTCGACACCGGGGCGCCACGAAATCGTCATCGACGCTGTCCAGGCGCGCCTCGCCGGCATTGGCCTCGGGGACACGGTGGATGTGGGCGGTAACACCCTCACGGTGGTTGGCATCTCGGAAGGCGGCAACGTCGTGTTCGCCCAAATCGCCTTCATCAGCGACGAGGAAGCGAAAGCGCAGTTCACGAAGGCCATCGCCGAGGCGCACCTCCCGACGATCCCGGCGTCACTCGAACCGGAGAAGAACGTCAACCTGATGCTCGTCCAAACGGACCCGGGCCAGGCGGCTACGGTCGCGGCCAGAATCAACAAGAAGGTGCCAGCCGTCAACGCTTTCGTCTCGAAGGAGTTTTCTGAGAACAGCCGCCGGGCGCTGAAGCAGGCCATCCTCCCGATCCTGGCGATCATCCTCGTCCTCGCGTTCCTGGTGGGCACGCTCGTCCTCGGTCTGACGGTCTACACCTCGGTGCTCGAAAAGGAGCGAGAGTTCGGCGTCATCAAGGCGATCGGGACGCCAGGGACCGGCCTCTTGCGCGTCGTGCTCGAACAGGCGCTCGTCTGCTGTGTCGCTGGTTTCGCGGCGGGCATCGCCGGTGCGTTCCTCGCCGCCTGGGTGGTCCGTCTGGCCGTCCCGCAATTCGTGACGTCGTTCTCCGTCGCCGATATCGCCGCGGTCTTCATCGGCACCGTCGCGATGAGCGTCCTCGCCGCCCTCGTCCCGGCTCTCCGGGTCATGCGTGTCGATACCCTCTCGGTGTTCAAGGCATGAGCACCGCATTCACGCTCTCGGTCGCGCGCAGGAACATGATGGCGGGCAAGGCGCGCACGGCGTTTTCCGTGGCCGGGGTTGCCGTCGCGACGCTCCTGCTTTGCTTCGTGGTCGGCCTCTACCGCGGCTGGAACGACGAACTCGTGACCTACATCCGCGAAACGCCCGCCGATGCGTGGGTCGTCGGCAACACGGCGGATAGCTTCTTCACGCCCTCGCTCGTCTTCAACACCACCGTCGTCGATATCCGTCAGACAAAGGGCGTGACGCAGGTGAGCAGCCTCGTAGGGCGCCCGCTGAAGCTGCGCAAGGACTCTGAAGGCTGGGATTCGTACCTCATTGGATTCGACCCCGCCGGGGCCGGCGGGCCAGTCGGTATGAAGGAAGGCAAAGCCATCCCGGACACCGGCGAAATCGTCATCGACGATGTGCTCGCGCGCACCTCGGGACTCTCAATCGGAGACGAGGTGCGCGCCGGACTCCGCCGTCTGAAGGTGGTCGGCATCTCCGAAGGCGGAAACCTGGTGCTCGCCCAGCTCTCGTTCGTGTCCATTGAGGAGGGCCGCCTGCTCGCTGGCGGCGCGGCCGTGAACTTCGTCCTCCTGAGGACCGAGCCGGGCCAGGCCGCGACGGTCATCGAACGGATCAACACGAACATCCCTGGCGTCCACGCGTTCACCTCGCAAACCTTCGGCGACAATAGCCAACGCGTCCTCCAGCGCAGCATCCTCCCTATCCTGCTCGTCATCGTGCTGATGGCCGTGCTCGTCGGCGTTATCGTCGTCGGCCTGACTGTTTACACGGCAGTGATCGAAAAAGAACGCGAATTCGGCATCCTCAAGGCGCTTGGCGTCCCGGCCCCGGGCCTCCTCCGCGTCGTCTTCGAACAAAGTTTTACCTGCGGGGCGCTTGGCTTCGCGATAGGTGTGCTGCTCACCTTCGTCGCGTCGTGGTTGGCGGGGCTCGCCATCCCCCAGGTTGTCACCCTCTTCCGCTGGCAGGACATAGCGCTGGTGGCGGCCGCCGCGGCCGTCATGAGCATCGTCGCCAGCGTCCTCCCGATGCAACGGATCGTCCGCGTCGATACACTTTCGGTCTTCAAGGCGTAATAATGAGTGTTCTCAAGCTCACCTCGGTCACCAAGGAATACGCGCTCGGCGAGCGCCGCGTCCGCGCCCTCGACGCGGTCGATTTCGAACTCGGCGAACGCGAGGTCGTGGGACTCCTCGGGCCGTCCGGCTCCGGCAAGACGACCCTGCTGACCATCGCCGGCGCCCTCCAGCGGGCGACCTCCGGCACCGTGGAGGTCGCCGGGCGCGAAATTCAGGGCTACTCGGAACGGCAGCTCGGGAAGCTTCGGCGCAACAACATCGGCTTCATCTTTCAGAGCTACAACCTGCTTGCCGCCCTCACCGCCCTCGAAAACGTCCAATATATGCTCGAATTGAAGGGGTTCCGGGGGAAGCACGCGAAAGAACGGGCGATGGGTATCCTTGAAATGCTGGGCATGGGTCACCGCGCGAATGAGTTGCCCAAACGCCTGAGCGGCGGCGAGCAGCAGCGCGTCGCGGTGGCGCGCGCGTTCGCCAGCGGCGGCGACCTGATCCTCGCCGACGAACCGACGGCCAACCTCGACCACGAACGCGCCATTGAACTGACGAAGCTCCTGCGCGCGCTCAGCCGCGACCTCGCCATCCCCGTCCTGATGGTCACGCACGACTTTCGTTCGAGTCAGTTCGCCGACCGCCTCTTCTGGCTCGAAGACGGCCACCTCAAGCCCATCGCCCACGAAGACGTGGCGAAGATGATCCCGACCGGCTGAGGAAAAGCGCGTCACCGCAAAACGCCTCTCTGCCCTCCGCGCCTCCGCGGCCAACCGCCCTGCGCGGCGAACCCGTATCGATTGCCGCCGCAAAACCGGCTACAGTCCGCCAACCGTTTGTTGGAGGCGAACCATGGCGTCCGTCCGAGAACTCGTCGATAAACTCTGGTCCGGCGATGCCGACATCCAGGATGTCCACCCCGTGCAGCGCTACTCCGAGGCAGGCGAGGAGATCGCACCGGGCGTGCTGTGGTACAAGGGCGTCGCCAGTTCGAACACGATAGATACCGGCGACGGCCTCGTCATGCTCGATACGGGAACCAAACAGGACACGGCGCCGTTGTTCAAGACCGTGCGCGACTGGCGGCCGGACTCGCCGCTCGCGGCCGCCGTCTATTCCCACCACCACATCGACCACATCTTCGGGACGGCGCCTTTTGAGCAAGAAGCCGCCGAAAAACGCTGGGCCCGCCCGCTCGTCTACGCCCACGCCGAGATCCCGAACGCGTTCCGCCGCTACATCAAGACACAGGGCTGGAACACCGCGATCAACGTCCGCCAGTTCGCCCTGCCGCCGGAACGGTTCGCCTGGCCCCGTGAGTACCGGTTCCCGGACATCACCTACCGCGACCGCGTGACCTTCCGGCGCGGCGAACTGACCTTCGAGTTGCGGCATGCGCGCGGAGAAACTGACGACGCCACCTGGACCTGGATCCCGGAAAAGAAGATCCTCGCCACCGGCGACCTGTTCATCTGGGCAACGCCAAACGCAGGCAACCCGCAGAAGGTGCAACGGTATGTCGGCGAGTGGGCCACGGCCCTGCGTGAGATGGCGGCCCTCAAACCGGACTTGTTGCTCGCCGGGCACGGCTTCCCGATCTTCGGCGCGCCACGCATCCACGAAGCCCTCACGGACACCGCCGACCTCCTCGAAACGATCGAGTCGCAGGTACTCGCCCTGATGAACACTGGCTGCACGCTGGACAAAGTGCTGCACGCGGTCGAATTCCCAAGGCACCTGCTCGAAAAGCCGTACCTGAAGCCCGTTTACGACCACCCCCAGTTCATCGTCCGCAACGTCTGGCGGCTCTACGGCGGCTGGTACGACGGCGAGCCCGACAACCTGCTCCCCGCCCCGCGTGCCGAGCTGGCGCGGGAATGGGTCGCGCTCGCGGGCGGGCTAGATGCAGTGCTCAAGCGCGCCGGGGAACTGAAGGACGAGGGAAACCTCCGGCTGGCCTGCCACCTCGTCGAGTACGCCGTGCTTTCGGCGCCCAATTCGAAAGAGGTTCACGCGCTACGTGCGGAGGTGTACGGCGCGCGGAGTAAGCTCGCGACCGACAGGGAATGGCGGATCATGCCCGAACGACGCCAGGCGGGCCCGCGCCAACGGCCAACGGCTAATAGCCTCCCGCGATGTCACGTAGTCCACGCTGACTCGCGAGGGCGGCGTGGTTTAGGATGTTCCGCTCCATCGAGGAGACCGCGAGCTTACTCCGCGCGCCGTACACCTCCGCACGTAGCGCGTGAACCTCTTTCGAATCGGGCGCCGAAAGCACCGCGTACTCGACGAGGTGGCAGGCCAGCCGGAGGTTTCCCTCGTCCT
>JANXYE010000609.1 GCA_025350285.1 Chloroflexota bacterium | reverse complement strand
GTCCAAGAACGAGAAGCTGCGGCCGGCGGCGCGCCGCGTGTACGACCTGCTGCGCCCGGTATGGATGACGCAGTACGACGAGACCCAATCGATCGGCCGCCGCTACCGCCGCCAGGACGAGATCGGCACCCCGCTCTGCGTGACCGTGGACTTCCAGACGGTTGGCGAAGGCGACACAGCGGGCGACGAGGCGGTCACGATCCGGGAGCGGGACTCTCAGGAGCAGGTCCGGGTGCCGATTTCGGGGCTGGTGGCGGCGCTCAGGGAGCGTCTGCCGGGCTGTTAGGCGCTGGGGATGGTTTCCTTCCGGGGAAGGACGCCCACAGGTGGCGCGGCTACGGCCCGGTGTGGCGAACCGCCTGTTTTCCTTCGGTCCAGCAGGCGTCCCCGTACTCCGCCAGGGCGAGGGTGAACTCGTCGCGAGCGCTGAAATCGCGGGGGCCGGAGCGGTGCGTGAGCGCTTCGTAAATGTGCCTGCTCGCTTTTGCGCGGCTTGCGTCATCGTGGGCCGCGCAGCGGTCGCCGTACTCGACGATGGCGATGACGAGCGGGTCGTTGGCCGAGAGATCCATTGTCAGGGCGTGGTGCGACAGAGCTTCGTAGAGGTGCTTGCTCGCTTCGGCGCGAGTCGGCGGAGTGGTAGTGGCGGTTGTCGTGGCGAAACCCTCGCGTAACACAGATTTAATACGACTGTAACACGGAAGCGCGGGCGCATCTACCGCCCCCCGGAGTTTGGCACGAGGGTGTAGTGCATCGTTGGGCTACCATCGGACGCGGAGGGACGTATGCCACGGCTGACGGTCCGGCCCCTTACCGCATCCGATACCGCCATCGCGGCCGGGCTGCTCGCGCAGCGCCACCGGCGCGACCGCGCGCGCCTGCCGATGCTCGCGGCGGGGCTCGAGCAGCCGGTTGGCTGCGAGAAGCTCATCGCCGCGCTCGTGAACAACCCTCGCGCCTCGGGGTTCGTTGGTGAGCGCGACGGACGCGCGGTCGGATTCGTTTTCGGCGAACAGAACCTCCTCCCGCCCGAGCACTTCGCCTCGCAGTTCATCCCGCCGCACTCCATCTCGATCGGCGTCGAGGCCCACGCCGTGGCCGATGGCGAGGACGCCGTCGAAATCTACCGCGCGCTCTACCGGCCGCTTTCCGAAGAATGGGTGGGCGGCGGGTTCTTCACCCAGCGCTGGAACATCGTCCCCGGCGACGCCAACGTGGCCGAGGCAGTCGTCTCGCTCGGTTTCGGCCGCCACTCGGTTGCAGCCACGCGCGACACGGCCGTCCCCGTAGAAGCGGGACACTTCGCCGACATTGAGGTCCACCGCGCGGGGGCCGAGGATATCGAGGTTGTCACTCGCCTTTCCGACCACCTGATGATGTTCCATTCCCGTGCGCCGATCTTCTGGCCGTTCCTGCGCACGACTGACGCCGCGGCTCGCGGACTCAACCTGGGCGAACTGGAAAGCGGCAAGACGCCGTACTGGGTCGGCTACCTCAACGGCCAGCCGGCGGGCATGCAGAGCTTCCTGAAACCCGGCTTCACACCGCCGGTCGTCGAGCCCGCCTCCGACATTTACCTCTTCGACGGAGTAGTCGATGAGAACGCGCGTGGCGGCGGAATTGGGGCGGCGCTTCTCCGGCATTCGATGCGCTGGGCCGCCGAAAACGGCTTTCGGACCTGCACGCTGCACTTCGCCAGCCAGAACTACAGCGGCGGGCCGTTCTGGCTCGGGCACGGGTTCGTGCCGGTCGAGCACACCATGGAGCGCCGCATCGACGAGCGCGTCGCCTGGGCGAACGGCTAGGCATGGGCCTGCGCGCGAGCCTCCACGCCGCCACCTGGGACGTCCGCAGCCGCACCTGGGGCAACTGGTTCAGCGCCGGTGAGCGCGAGCGCACGGTCACAGACGACATCGATTGGTTCGTCAATCGCGCCGATCCCGGCTGCGGACGAGTGCTCGACATCGGCTGCGGTACCGGCGACTACAGCTTCGAAGTGGCCTCGCGCGGGTTCAGCGTGGTCGGCTGCGACTTCTCGGGCGGGATGCTCGGGCGTGCCCGAGCGCGCCTGGCCGAGGCGCCGGGCCTCGCCTGTACCTTTCGGCGCGCCGACTTCAACAACGGGCTGCGCGCAAAGGATGGCTCGTTCGACCATGCGGTTTGTATCTGGGCCTTGCAGCACGCGCGCGAGCCAGGCGCGGTCCTCGTGGAGGTCGCCCGCGTGCTCAAGCCC
>JANXYE010000607.1 GCA_025350285.1 Chloroflexota bacterium | reverse complement strand
CGCCGCCGCCCCAGAGGTCGATGCAAGCGTCGAACTGGTCCGAACGGCAAGCGCCGAGGTAGGCGTGACGCCCGCCGGAGCAAGTGCCCATCACGCCGGCCTTGCCGTTCGAGTTGACCTGGCTCTTAAGGAACGCGCCGGCGGCCGCGAGGTCGCCGACGACCTGGTCGTCGGGCACTCCGCCCTGGGCGCGGACCTGCGCCGCCATATCCTCCGGCGTGCCGTGCCCGAGGCGGTGGTAGAGGTTCGGGCTGAGTGTGAGGTAGCCGTGATAGGCCATCTTGCGGGTCGCCTCTTTGTACCATTCGTCCCAGCCGGGGAAGTGGTGCGCGAGCACGACGCCGGGAAACGGCCCTGACCCGAGCGGCCGGGCGTAGTACGCCGTGATCGGCTCGCCCGCGTTGCCTGGGAGGACGATGGTCTCGGCCACCATCCCTTCGTACTGGTCGGTCGTGTACATCTTCTGAAGCCTTTCGAGCAGTTCTGTCCCGCGACTCTACCGCGCGTTCGCCCGAGCCGAAACCGCCACTTGAGAAGCACGGGCCGACCGCCTGACCTCCTCGCGCAGCTCGTTCTGGCGGCGCCACCAGGCGAGCGTCGCAGGCGCCTCTTCGCCGATGCTGGCGACGTAGTCTTCGAGACTTCCCTGGCAGACCGCGCAAAGGTACTCGCGGAGGCTGTTCGGGTAGTAGAGCAGTTCGCAGGCGGCGCAGCGCACGGGGGAGGGGTGGGGGCGGGTCTCCATCTGTGGTGAGCGTAACGCAGGGGCGGCTTGGGTGAATTGCCGGAGCGGCGGCCGCGTAGCAGATTTCGCCCGTCGAGCATCACGAGTCGTGGTATGATAGGCGTGTGAGCGAAACGCGATCTGATGCGCTCCCGGAGGTCGGCGAACTAGTTGCCGCCGGAGCTTTCGGGCGTCTCCATTGGCTACGCGAAGAGCGTACGGACTACGACTCCCTCGCCGAGCGGGCCAACGCGCTCATCGACCTCTTGGCAGCCCGGAGGATTGACTACGTCCTCGTGGGTGGGCTAGCGGTCGCCCAGTTCGTGGAGCAGCGCAACACCCAGGACATCGACATCGTCATGGCCGTCAAGGATTTGACGCTCATGCCGGAACTCGAAGTGACCTACAGCGACCGCGACTTTGTTCGCTCAAATTTCCGCGGCGTAACCGTCGATGTGCTGTTCACGAGAAACAAGCTGTTCGACCTCGTCCGCCAGCGATTCACGACTCAGCGGTACTTCGGTTCGCGCGCTGTGCCGTGTGGCACACCCGAAGGGCTCGTGCTGATGAAGCTCTTCGCGTTGCCCTCGCTCTACCGGCAGGGACGGACAGGCAAAATCGGCCTCTACGAGAGCGATGTCCGCATGCTGGTCGAGGCGCACCCAATGGATGTCGAGCAACTCATGGGGCTGCTCACACCGCACCTGCTGGCCACGGATATCCGGGAACTCCGCTCGATCGTCGATGACATCCGCGCAGCGATCGACCGTGCGAAGACCAGGCCGTTCGGTGAACCCCGGGCCGACGATCCCCACCCTTTGTAGCACAGCGTCATCCCCTGACGCACATCCGTTCGGTTCCGGGTACAATCCCGCCCGTGTCTACCCCCGTTCGCCTACAGTACCTCGAACTCAAGAGCCGCTACCCGGATACCGTGCTCTTCTTCCGGCTTGGCGACTTCTACGAAACGTTCGATGACGACGCGAAACTCGTTGCCCAGGAACTCCAGATCACGCTGACCTCGAAGCCGATGGGCAAGGACCTGCGGGTGCCCCTGGCGGGCGTTCCCTACCACAGCATCGATGGCCACATCGCGAAGCTCGTCGCGCGTGGCTACCGCGTGGCCGTCTGTGAACAGCTGGCGGACCCGGCGGACGTGAAGGGCATCGTGCCACGCGACGTTGTCCGGGTCGTGACATCCGGCACGGTCACCTCGGAGGCCTCGCTTGATCCGTCCGCACCGAACGAACTGGCCGCATTTGTGATTCGGCGGGACGGGCCGGCGGTCGCGATTGCGGACATTACAACGGGCGAAGTGCGGTTGGCGGCCGGGGCGGAAGCGATGGCGGAGCTGCTCCGGTCCGTGCCGGCGGAACTCCTGGTCGAGGACGAGTTCGATCTGCCTCCGAGTCTCGGCGGGACCATCCGACGCAGGCCAGAGGCCGGCGAACTCGCCGTTGAGGCGGCGCTCGCGAACCAGTTCGGAGAAAACGCCCGGGCGAACCTCGTGCAGACGGCGGCGGAGGCGGCCGCGCTCGCCCATCTGCTGCTCTATCTGAAGGAGACGTACCCCGCCGGCCTCGGGGCGCTGCAGCGCGTGAGGCGGGTGGCGGATGAGGGCGTCCTTACGCTCGATCAGCGCACGCTCCGCAACCTCGATGTGATGCCGCAACCGGGCAGGAGTTCGTCCCTCCTCCAGGTTCTCGATGAGACCCGCTCCGCGATGGGCTCCCGGATGCTGCGCTCGTGGCTGACGCGTCCGTTGCGAAGCGAGTTGGAGTTGGGACGGCGCCACGACGGCGTGGAGTGGGCGGCGGGGCACCCAATCGAGCGTGAACAGTGCCGCTCCGTCATACGAGGGGTACCCGATATCGGACGGCTGGCCGGACGGCTGGGGGCGCGGGCGGCATCCCCGCGCGACCTGCACGGCTTGCGCACCGGTCTCCGTGCGACGCTCGACCTCGGAGCGATCCTCAGCCGCGGCGAACTGCCCGCGATCCTGGCGCGGACGCTCGCTGGACTCGCCGCCTCGGCGGAGTCGCTGGCCACGCTCGACGAGGCGCTCGATGACGACCCGCCGCCAGCGTTCGATGAAGGGGGCGTCATCCGCGCCGGGTTCAGCCCCGAAATCGATTCGCTGCGGGCACAGACCAGTGATGCCCGTGGGTACCTGCTCGGGATTGAGCGCCTGGAACGGGAGCGAAGCGGGATACGTTCGCTGAAGGTGGGGCACAACAGGGTCTTCGGATACTACATCGAGATCTCGAGTTCGAACGTCCACCTGGCGCCCGCGCATTATCAGCGCCGCCAGACGCTGGTCGGCGCCGAACGTTACGTGACCGAAGAGCTGAAGGAGCACGAGTCCCGCCTGGTCGGGGCGCGCGACCGCCTCGTCGAACTCGAGAAACAAGCGTTTGGGCAGTTGCTGGAATCGCTCTGTGCGGTGCTGCCGCAACTCCAGGCGGTAGCCGAGGCGGTGGCGACAATCGACGTACTGCTCGACCTGGGCCAGGCTGCAGCGGCGCGAAACTACGTCCGGCCACGGTTCAACCAGGGCGAGCGCGTGCACATCTCCGGTGGGCGCCATCCGGTCGTCGAGCACTCGCTCGGGCCGGGGCGCTTCGTGCCGAACGACTGTGTGTTCGACGAGGATCGCCAGATCGTTGTCCTCACGGGGCCCAACATGAGCGGCAAATCCACCTTCCTTCGGCAGGTCGCCCTCATCGCGCTGATGGCGCAGGCGGGTTCGTTCGTCCCCGCGACAGACGCCGACCTACCGCTGTTCGACCGGATCTTTACGCGCATCGGCGCACAGGATGATCTGGCCGCCGGCCAATCGACGTTCATGGTGGAGATGGTTGAGACCGCGCAGATCCTGCACCAGGCGACGCCTCGGTCGCTGGTCGTGCTGGACGAAGTCGGGCGGGGGACGAGCACCTTCGATGGCATGGCAATCGCACGGGCCGTGGTGGAGTTTCTGCACAACCGCAAGGAAGTGCGTCCGCGCACACTGTTCGCCACCCATTACCACGAACTGACGACGCTCGCGGCGGTGCTGCCGCGCGTCGAGAACGCGCACGTGGCCGTGCGCGAGGACGGCGCCGAGGTGGTGTTCGAACACCGCATCGTGCCGGGGCCGAGCGCCCGGTCATACGGGATCCACGTCGCCCGTCTCGCCGGGCTGCCCGCGCCGGTCGTGGCGCGCGCGGAGCACCTGCTCGCCGAACTCGAATCGCAACGGCCGGCAGGCCCTGGGAAACCAGCCGCCGACCCTCCACCGCTGCTCCAGCCATCGTTTTTTGCCGGCCCCTCGCCGGTCGAAGCGGCGCTGGCGGCCATCGACCCGGACGGCCTGACGCCGATCGAAGCGATTCAGAAGCTGTATGAGCTGCGCGCGCTGCTCCCGGCATCGGTGTCTGGCTAACGTGTCCCGACCGGTGTAGACTCTCGCCCAGCCAGATGACATTCGGGGATAGCTATGGCAGGCAACAGAAGGACATTTCTCAAGACGGCCGGATTTACGGCGGCGGCTCTCGCGGCGGCCCCTATCGGCGCGGCGATGCCCGAGGTGGCGTCCGCCGCCGGACGCGCCTTCTCTGCCGGGAAGTTCGGTCTGGAACTCGACGGAGCGTTCCAGGGCTTCCTCGTCTCGACAGTGGGTGGAGAAGCATTCGCGGAGGTCATCGAGGTTGGCGCGCTCAAGCACCCTGGCCTGCCGCAGTACGAGGACATCACAGTCGAGTTCGACTTCAGCATGGCTTCGTCCACGTTCGATTGGATGAAGGCCTGCATGGACGGCTCCCCGCTACGCAAGAGCGGCGCACTCATCTCCGCCGATTTCAACTTCAAGGAACTGTCGCGGCTCGATTTCTCCGACGCGCTCATCAGCGAGATCGGCTTTCCTGCACTCGACGCCGCATCGAAGGAGGCCGGACGCCTCTCGTTAGAGTTTTCGCCCGATTCTACCCACCGCAAGGTCGGCAGCGGCGCGGCGATTGCCGCTTCGGTAAAAGCCCAGAAGAAGTGGCTCCCCGCGAACTTCCGGCTCAAGATCGACGGACTCGAAGCCGCATGCACGAAGGTCAACAAGATCGAGGCTCTGGTCGTGAAGCAGACGTTCATCGACCGTCCCGGCGTGACCGACCGTGTGAGCACCAAGGAGCCAGCCAAACTCGAAACCCCGAACCTGGTCGTCACCCTGCCCGAATCGGCGGCCGGTCCGTTCTTCGACTGGGCGGAGTCATTTGTGATCAAGGGCATCCACGGTCAGAAGGACGAGAAGAGTGGCTCCATCGACTTCCTTACCTTAGACCTGAAGACTGTCCTCGCCACCCTGACGTTCTCCAACGTCGGGATCTTCCGGTGCGCGCCGGAAAAAGCCGAAGCCGGGGTCGAGAGTATCCGCAGGGTTAAGGCGGAGATGTACTGCGAGAGCATGACCTTCAGCATGCCCGCGCCGTAGGTCACCCCCCTGGATGCTGACCATGAACTCGAGGCGGTCGCCGTCGGCGAGCGCTGCCTGCTGGTCGCTCTGGGCATCGTTGATGAGGACCAGAACGGCTTCGGCGTCGGCGTCGTTGAACCCTTCCGCCTTGAACACGGCGAGTGGCGTCAAGCCGGCCGTCCACTCGACGGTGGTCACCGCCTGCTTCGATTTTGTGCGCTTCACCAGCGTAGCGAACCATTTCACCTGGACGGCCATGCGTTCCTCACTGCCCGGGGATGTCGCCCAGTGTAGCGGAAGGGCCGCGTAGCGGCGGCGGTTCCGTACTAAAGGGTGGCCGTCAGATTGTTGCGCTGGTCGGGCGTAGCACGGGCGTGACCGAACCGCTCGTTCGCCACTCGCGGCCAGGATTGCAGCCTGGGGTCTGCTTGATTCGCGACGCCGTGATGTTCCGTAGTTGCGGCGTCAGTGCAAGATCCCGCCGCAACAGGGGCAGCTACCGCCGACCGTCAGAATGGACATGAAGGGGCCGACCCAGTCCGGGCCGCCGAGCGTAAGGTCGAATGGCGAATCGCTGTGGAGCACGTGGACCCAAATGAGCCAGGCCGTCCAGCGGCAGACCCCGAAAAAGAAGGCGCCCCGGTAGATAGCGAGCAGCCCGTGTTCAGGGATCCACTTCCCCAGCCACCCCCAGAGCGGATCGTCCACGACGTTGGAGCGAAAGTAGTCGGCCTTGAGGACTTTATAGTTGACCAGGACCATCGCTATCCAGAAGCCATCCCAAACGAATCCGAGGCTGCTGAAATACGCTTTCCCATCGAGGAAGCGACCCTTTTCGCCCGCGTACGCCCAGACATCCAGGTGGACCCGGTCGAGCGAGAACGGGAAGAAGAGCATCACGCCGTTGGTATCGAGCGTGTCGCTCAGGACGTGGGCCCAGGTGCCGATCATGAGCCCGACGGCCCAGGACTTGCTCCAGCCCCTCTTGCGCGTGAGCGCGTACAAGATGAGCGCCACCACTACGCCGAACATGAGCGAATGAGTGAAACCGACGCCCGGCCAGCCGCGGTGGAACTTGGCGGGATTATCCGCCTGGATGTCCCACGGGCCGATCTTAATCCCGTAAACGAGCCACTTGGTCATCAGGTCCGGGCCCCACGAGCCGAGGAGGATGGCCATGAAGCTGATGCGGAAGCCGATCTTGTCTTCTAACCAGTGGATATGCCGTTTGATGACGTACGGCTCGACGTCGTGCGTCGCCCAGCTCACCGGCGCCGCCACTTCCGCCAGGTGGCGGGCGCAATGCAGATGACGACGAGCAGGAGGATGTAGGCGGGCGTCCAGTTCAACATAAAGCGCGGCTGCCAGACGGCGATCGGGATGTAGATCGCGGCCGCGACGAGGTACGGGAAGAGCCCGTGCATCTTCTCTTTGAAGACTTGCCAGCATGTCTGCTTCATGGAGCGTCCGAATGACGTCCGGGGCGGCGGCCGAGCGAGCCCAGGATGTCGAGATCGTCGCCGATGATACCGGCTGCGCCCAGTTCGAGCGCGCGCTCCGTTTCGGCGGCGTCCGCTACATCCCACACGTAGAACTCGAGCCCGGCCCCGCGCAGGATGCGGAGCCGCTCCGGAGTTATCAGGTTGAAGCGGATGCTGACGCCCCCGCTCCACGGCCCGTTCGCAACGCGTGGAAGTAGCCGCTCCCAGTCGCGAGGCCCATCGACCGCATAGTGCACGCCCTGGGCCGGCTTCAGTGATCGAACGATATCCAGCAGAGGCCAGCTGCCGCAGAAGTCCACGGCGCCGGGGAAACGGGCGTCCTCTATTTCGGCCAGGACGGTCGCGACAAACCCGCGGGCGGTCGAGCGGGTGTATCGGTCCTTCTTCAGGTCTAGGAGGAGCCCGGCCTGGCCCGCGGTCCGTTTGAGAAGCTCTCGAAACGTCATTCTTCGAACATCCAGCCGAAGCCACAGGCTGCCAATCGAGGCGGCGAAGGGGCCCTCGCGGTGAACGCCGCCCAGCCGGTAGTTGTAAAGCAGGGGTAGGAACCGCGTACGCCGCTCATGCCGCACCCACACCTGCCCCTGCCAGAAGCGCAGGTCGGCCTCGATCATCCGCGCCCCGGCCGAAAGCGCCGCCTCGATGCGCGCGCGGCGGTCGCCAAAGGCGTGGGCGATACCAGGGGGCCTGCGTTCGGTCACCCGTGGATGCTACCGCCGGAAGCGAGTACCGAGTATCGAGGGCCGAGGGCCGAGGGCCGAGTTCCGAGTTCCGCACAGACGACGGACCCGGGACCTGGGACTAGGGCGCGAGCGATCCGCGCTCAACTCGGTACTCGGCACTCGGAACTCGGTTGGCGGATCGACACTGCGTGAGGTATCCTACACGGTAACGTGTATGGATGAGCCTGAGTTTCGCTACCGCTTGCCGAAGCGGCGCCCACGCCCTGAGCCGTGGAGCGCGGGGCGGGTCGCCGCGCTGCGGACGGAGCTCGGCTTGAGCCAGGCGGCCTTCGCCGCGGAACTGGGCGTGCGCCAACAGACGGTGAGCGAATGGGAGACGGGCCGCTATCAGCCGCGCGGGGCGAGCGGGCGCATGCTACACGTCCTGGCCGAAGCGCGGGCGCGTTACGAGGCCGGGGAGCGAGAGGGATGAGCGCCGCCCCACTTGCCCTGCCCGCGGCGAACGAGGCCGCCTTCGCCCGGCGCTGGGCGGCGGGCGTGCGCGGGCTCCAGCGGACGGCCGACGGACGCCGCTTGAAGGTCGTTTTCCCGGGCGTGCCAGGAGGTGGGAGCGGGCCGGACTTCCGCGACGCGATGGTCGATATCGGCGGGGACCTGCTGCGCGGCGAGATCGAATTGCATCTCCGGGCGAGCGGCTGGCGGGCGCACGGCCACCAGCGTGACCCGGCCTACGCAGGCGTCGTCCTTCACGTTGTCGAGCGGAACGACGGCGCCGGGTTGAGCACGAACCACGAAAGCGGCCGTTCGATCGCCCTCCTCGTGCTCCCGCCGGAGCCGGGCCAGGCGCCCTTCCCGCCGCCGTTCATCCCGCCCTGCGCGCTGCGCACGGCCCAGGGTTTGGACGCGGGGCCGATCCTCGGCCGCCTGGGCCTGCGGCGGCTGCGGACGAAGGCGGCGCGCCTACGGCCGTTGGCCGAGCGGATCGGCGAGGGGCCGGCGCTCTATGCGGTCCTGCTGGAGTACGTGGCGAGCCCGGCGAACCGTCCGGCGTTCGCCCAGCTTGCCGCGCGCCTGCCGCTGACGGCCCTGATCGACCGCTGCGGTGGCGCGCCGGACCACGGCCGGGTGGTCGCCGCCGAACTGCGCGGGGCGGCCGCCGCGCTCAGTTTGGGGCGCGCGGGATCGCGCCCGATGGCGGACCCGCGGCGCCGCCTGGAGGCCGCCGCCGCTCTCCTCGCGAGGCTCTGGCCGGCGGGCTCGGCCCCCGTCTGGCCGCTGGCCCTGGCGGCCGGCGCGGACCTGCTTGGCGCGCTGACAGTCCCGGGTGCGGGGCGGTCGCTGGCCATCGAACTGGCGGCCAACGCCGTCCTCCCCTGTGCCCTGGCGAGCGCGGCCTGGAGCGAGGCGGCGGTTGAGGCGGCGTTCGCCAGCCTGCCATCGCCGGGGGCGTACGGGCTGCTGAAGCCCCTCGGCGGATGGCTGAGCGAGGGCGGGCAGAAGCCGTTTAGCGGAGCCCAGCGGCTCCAGGGCGGGTTGCTCCTGCACACGGAGTACTGCGCGCGCGGCGCTTGCGGGCGCTGCCCCATGTCCGAGTGAGTGCCGCGCCGCCAGGAGTGCCCCAGCACTCAAGACGAAAGTCAGCGTTCGGTGCGCCGCCCTCACCCCCCGGCCCCCTCTCCCGACTTCGTACCTCGCGGGCGAGGGGGAGGAACATTTTTCCGTGCTGAACGTCTATCGTGAACCTTGTCGATGAGGTACCAGTACCGGCGGGCCGTGACTGCCGGGAGAGGATGCCTGCGGGGCACCGGCACGGTTAGCCGGGTGGCGGCGTCAGCGCGCGGCGGGGAGGTTCGGGGGTAGCGTCAGCTTCGCGCCGACGCCCAGCTGGTGGCGTTCGAACCAGCCCTGGTTCACTTCGAGCGTGTTCCGGTAGGGCTGCGCCGGGGTGAGGATCGTGCGGTCCAGCGGCTTCCCGTCGCGCAGTTCGAGGACCGTCCCGTCTTCGTCCAGGTAGGCGATCGTGAGGGGGATGAAGGTCTCCTCCATCCAGAAGCCGCCGGCCTCCTGGCGCTCGAAGCGGAAGAGCATGCCGGCGTCTTCGGGCATGAGTTGACGGTGCATGAGACCCTGCTGGCGCTGCCGGGGAGTGAGGGCCAGTTCGAGCACGAGCGTTTCGCCGTGTGTGCCGTCGATGCTCGTGATCCGCAGGTCGCGCGTCTGGAGAAGCGTGGGCGGGCGCTCGTCCCCGCCACAAACGGAGAAGGCCAGAAAGGCGAAGAAGACGAAGAAGAGGCGTAGAAACGGCATCGCCTTCAGCCTACGTGCGCGGGCGGAGTGACGGGTAGGGGCGGTTAAGGCAAGAAGCCGCGCCAGAGGCTGTCGTGCGGCCATCCTCCGCTTCGCCCTCGCGGCCCGCCCGCCCGACGGTCGAAGGATGGCAGCGAACCACCCGCGCATGGCCCATTTCCCGAGGGAGTACCAGGGGCGTGTCTTCCTTTCGCTCGTGCGCGGCCTGCGCGCGCTCCGGGGGGAAACGTTCACGGTGCTTTTCCCGCGCCAGTCGGGCAAGAACGAAGTGGCCGCGAGCCTCGTCGCGACGGTCCTCGCGGGGAACGCGCTGACGGGTGGCGGCCTGGTCTGTTGCGCACCGACGTTTTCGCCGCAGGCCGGGATCAGCATCGAACGGCTGCGGCGGGCGTTCGAATGGCTCGGTCCGGCCCTGCCCGGGGGCGCGCGGCCGCGCTTCGACGGGGCGGTCGTGCGTGTTGGAGAGGCCTGGGCCACCTTCCTGAGCGCTTCAGCGGAGGCCCATGTGGCCGGGCACACGGCCTCGCTGGCGCTCATCGCGGACGAAGCCCAGGAGATCGATGAGGCCTGGTTCGAGCGCCAGTTCCGGCCGATGGCGGCTTCCACGGGCGCCTGCACGGTGCTCTTCGGGACGCCCTGGGACGGGTCTTCCCTGCTCGACCGGGCGGTCGCGCGCAACCGCCGCCGCGACGCTGAACACGAGGCCACCGGGTACGCCTTCATCCCGCTCCATCACGAAGTGGGGTGGCGCACGGTGGCGGCCGAGAGTCCGGTCTATGGTGAGTATGTGCGGGCGGAGCGCGAGCGGCTCGGCGCCCGCCATCCGCTCTTCCTCACGCAGTACGAACTGGTCACGGCCGAAACCGCCGGGCGGCTGTTCGCGGCGGAGGACCTGGCGGCCATGGAAGGCCGTTACCCCGCCCAGCGTGGGCCATCGCCGGGCGGACGCTACGTCGCCGGGCTCGACTTCGGGGGCGATGGCGACCAGGCCGACGCGACCGTGCTCACGATCGCTCGCGTGGACGGCGGATGCCGCGAGGTCGTGGGGCACCGGGTGTACACGGGCCGGGCGTATGCCGCGGTCGAGCGGGAGATCGCGGGCGAGGTGGCGCACTGGCGGATAGAGAAGGTCTGCGCCGACGCGACCGGGCTCGGTGGGCCGATCTGCGGACACCTGGAGGCGATCCTGGCGCCCGGCGTGCTCGAGCGGGTGGTCTTCACGGCGGCCTCGAAGTCGGAGCTGGGCTTCGCCCTCCAGGCCGCCGTCCGCCGCCGCGGTCTGAGCGTTTACGCGCGGGACGAGACACCCGAAGCGAGGGCCTTCTGGCGGGAACTGGCCGTCTGCCGGATGCGCCTCAGCGGGGGCGGCCAGATGGGCTGGGAAGCGCCGCCGGGCAGGCACGACGACTATGTCGCGAGCCTCGCCCTCTGCCTGCGCGCGGCCGAATCGCTGAGCCCGCCGCGCGTCGCTCGGGGCCGCTCCGGTTGGGATGGGTGAAGGTCATGCCCCCAGACGCCACGCTGTTCCGGCCGGGGAGGGGCGGACGGGGGAGGGGGGACGGGCGCCGGGGGGCCGCGGCGTCATTAATCCAGGGCGAACAGGGTCCGAATCCGGGCCGCGATCTCCTCGACCTCGCGCAGCTCGCCGGTAGCGACGGCGAGCGTGAGGTCCACCACCTCGTCCGCCGTCGGCCAGGTGGTGACGCCATTTTGTCCGAGCAGGAGCAGGGTACCGCCAAGTCCGGCTCGCTTATTGCCGTCGAGAAACGGATGTCCCGTCACGATACCGTGGAGCAACGCCGCGGCTTTCAGGGCGAGCGTCGGGAACGCTTCCTCGCCGAACACCGTGGTATGAGCCTCGCGATCGCGCTCTCGAGGCGATCTCGGAATATCAGCGGAGCGGGGGTTTCGTTTCGATCGAGAAAGAGTGCGCGATGATATTCGAGGATGTCGTCGATGGTGACTTCCCGGTAGCTACTCGGCAAGACGATCGAATGCGGGCCGGTACTGCTCGATCTGGCTCTGAATCATCGCCTTCACATCCGGTGAAACGCGCGAAGGCCGCACATGTTCCTCAGCCAGCGCGACAAGAAGCGCTTCAACGCTCAACTGGGCGGCGGCGGCGCGCCCGCGCAGAGCGTCCGCCACGACGGGGTTCAGTTCGATAGTCACCATCGGCATGACACGATCATAGCAGACCGCCCGCTCCTTCACGCCAGCCCGCCTTCAGTCCCACTTCAGTTGCCAGACCCGCACGGGTTCGTCCAGGCCCTTCAGGGCCAGGGGCCCGCGGTCGCTCAAGAGGAAGCCCTTGCCCGCGACCAGCTCCCGGACGACGTTCGTGACGAGGATTTCGCCGCCCTCGGCCTGTGCCGCCACCCGCGCGGCGGCGATCACGCTGTGGCCGAAGAGGTCATCGTCCTCCAGGATCGGCTCTCCGGCGTTGATCCCGATGCGCACGCGGAGGGGTTGCTGGCCGCTTTCGGGGGAGCCCTCCGGGCGCCAGGCCGCGAACGCCCGCTGCATCTGCGCGGCGGACTCGAGCGCGTGCTGGGCCGAACCAAAGCTCGCGAGGAAGCCGTCGCCGAGCGTCTTCACCTCGCTCCCCCCGTGCTCCAGGAGCGCCTCGCGGGTGATGCGCTCGTGCTCACGCAAGACGCCGCGCCCGGCCGCGTCACCCAGGCGTGACATCATCTCCGTGTGCCCTTCGAGGTCCGTGAAGAGGATGATGCGCAACCCGGACTGCTCGCGCAGGCGCGGACGGGGAGCCGCGGCGGGCGCCGACCAGTCTTCACCGAGGAACTCTCCCGCCTGCGTGAGGATCTCCGGGGTCGCGCCTTCGACCGGCCGGCCGCTGGCGAACGCCATCTTCGCGCCCGGAATAAGCGCCGCGAACCGGCGCGCGGCGGCCGGGTT
>JANXYE010000541.1 GCA_025350285.1 Chloroflexota bacterium | reverse complement strand
CGCCGCCGCCGCCGCCCTCCCCGCCGCACCCGAGCCGACGACGACGGCCCGGCCCGCTTCCGCCCCATCGACGCCCCCAACGAGCTTCCCGCGACCCGGCCCCGGCTGCTTGAGAAGTTGGACCGCGATCTCCGCCGCCATTCGCCCCGACACAACCGACATCGGCGCAAGCAAGGGCCGGCTTCCGTCGTCCAGAACCAGGTGTTCGTAGGCGATCCCCACGCTCTTCGCGGCCAGCATCAGGCCCGTCAACTCACGGTCCCGCGCGAGGTTCAAAAAGCTGAAGACCGCGAGGTCCGGCCTCAGGAAGCCGAACTCGGCGTGCGTCGGCTCTTTGACCTTCACCAACAACTCGGCTGCCGCCCATACCTCCGGCGCGCCGACCACCCTTGCCCCGGCCGCGGCGTACTCGGCGTCCAAAAATCCCGCACCCTCGCCACAACCGGCGTCGCAAATAACCGCATGGCCGTCCCGCACGAGGGCCGCGACTCCGCCGGGCGTCAGCCCGACTCGCCGTTCACCGTCCTTGCGCTCTCGTACCGTGCCGATGATCACCCACGGAATGTGGACGTTTCGTTGGGCAGCCGCAACCTCTGCCGGTGGCAAGAGCAGCGCATCGGTTCAGCTGTACTGGCCCTGGTACTTCATCGCCAAGGTTCGCGATAGACGTTCACCGCCGAAAAATGTTCCTCCCCCTCCCGCGAGGTATGAAGTCGGCAGAGGGGGCCGGGGGGTGAGGGCAGCGCACCTAACGCTGATAGCTGGGCGCTAGAAGCCCAGGTACGCCGCCGGGTTCACCGGCGCGTTGTTGAACCGGATCTCGAAGTGCAGGTGCTCGCCGGTGGTGAAGCCCGTCACCCCGGAAACGCCGAGGATAGTCCCCGCCGAGACTTTCTGTCCGGGGTTCACGTTGATTTGGCTCATGTGGGCATAGAGCGTCGTCCAGCCATCCCCGCAGTCCACGATCACGTGGTATCCGTACGAATACGTCAGGTACTCCGTTTTGGTGACGACCCCGTCGCAGGCGGAGAAGATGTTGGAGTGGTAGAGCCCGTAGAGGTCGAGGTCGATTCCCGTGTGGTACGTCCCACCGCCGCGGTCGCTGCCGAACGGGTCGCTCACTCCATGCCAGGTCGCCAGCGGGAACCTGAATCTGCCCGTGCCTCCGGCGGCCGGCGCGCCCCCGCTGCCGGAGATGCCCCCACTACCAGCCGTGCTCCCGGCGGACGGCGGGCTGACCCGCGGCGGTGGGGGTGGCGGAGGTGGCGGAGGTGGCTTCACCGTCGCCCCTGGCAGAAGGATGAACTCGCCCTGCTTCAAGACCTTCGCGTCGGCGATTGCGTTCGGCCGGTATTCCAGTACCGTCGCCGACGTGATGTTGTCGTACTGCGCGACGATCGAATCGACCGACTCGCCGGAGCCGATCTTGTAGAGGATGCCGTCTCTGCGCGGAATGATGACCTGCTGGCCGCGCTGGATAAGGTTGAGGTTGCCGCTCTTGCCACCGAGCGTGGGGTTGTTGTCGAGCAGTGTCCGCACCGCGATGCCGTACTTCTGGGCGATCCCGCTGATGCTATCGCCGGGCTGCGTCTCGTAGAGCACGAACGGTACCCGGGGGTCCAGAATATCGGCCAGCGGTTTCACCCCGGCGCCGATTTCGCCCGAGGCCGCCGCCCCCGCCGCCACACCGGATGAGAATGATGAAACCGGCGAAATCGCACCCGTCGCCCGTACGCTCACGACATCCACGGGGGCCGTAATCGCCGCAATCGACTCGCGTGTCTGGACGCTCGTGCCTGGCCGGAAGTAGGTTGCGCTCCTCGGCACTCCCGTCCCGCCGGCGAGGCCCGAGAGGGCGAGTTGCGGGACGACGCTCGGCACTTTCGCACCCGAATCCCGCGGGTACCAGGCGGCGAAGCCTACCGCGCCCACCGCCAGGATGACGGTAAGCAGATGGACCGTGAGCCGTCCACGCCGGTGCCCGTGCGCGTGTGAGCGCGCGCGGTGCACGTCAGGGCCCAAGCCGCTCCGCGAGTGCCAGCGGGGAAGTTACCCCGCGGCGGACCAAGCGCTGCGCCATTCTTTTCCTCCCGAGGGAGATGCCCCTACACCACCGCCGGCAGTGTACTACAGGTCGGTCTTGAGACTGGCAACAAACTCTTCGTTGGTGGTCGTGCGGGCCAACCGCTCGAGCAGGCGCTCGGTGGCTTCCGTCTGGTTCGGCGCGTTTTGCGAAATCATCGCCGTCATCCGCCGCATCAGGTAGACGCCTTTCAGCGTCTTTTCGTCGAGCAGCAACTCTTCGCGCCGCGTCGAACTCGCCTGGATATCGATCGCCGGGTAGAAGCGGCGTTCCGCGAGCTTGCGGTCCAGCCGCAGTTCGAGGTTGCCGGTGCCCTTGAACTCTTCGAACACGACTTCGTCCATGCGGCTCCCCGTGTCCACGAGACAGGTCGCGAGGACGGTCAGCGATCCGCCCTCTTCGCACTTGCGGGCGGCCCCGAAGAGCCGCTTTGGCGGATAAAGCGCCACCGGGTCCACGCCACCGGAGAGTGTCCGGCCGCTGGGCGGGAGGGCGAGGTTGTAGGCCCGCGTCAGACGGGTGATCGAGTCCATCAGGATGACCACATCCTTGCCCATCTCCACGAGCCGCTTGGCCCGCTCGAGGGCCATCTCGGCAACCCGCGTGTGGTCCTCGACGGGCTCATCGAAGGTGCTGCTGATGACTTCGCCGCGCACCGTGCGCTGCATGTCGGTCACTTCCTCTGGCCGTTCGCCGATAAGGAGGACGATCAGGTGCACATCCGGGTAGTTCGCCGAAATGCCGTTCGCGATGTTCTTCAGGAGCATCGTCTTGCCCGCTTTTGGTGGCGAAACGATGAGCCCGCGCTGCCCCCGGCCAACCGGCGCGATGAGGTCGATGATCCGGTGCGTCAGGTTGTCTGGCGTGGTCTCCAGCTTCATCTGTTCACGCGGGAAGATGGCCGTCAGGTTTTCGAAGAACGGCCGCCGCTTGGCCACTTCCGGGTCGTCTCCGTTGACGGCATCGACCTTCAGGAGGCCGTAGTACTTTTCGTTGTCGCGCGCCTGGCGAATCTGTCCGGTCACATAATCCCCTGGCCGAAGCGCGAACCGCCGAAGCTGCGACTGCGACACATAGATGTCGTGCGGTCCCGGCAGCATTCGCTCGCCGCGCAGGAACCCGTAGTTCCCATCGTCGCTGACTTCCAGGAATCCGCCGGAGAAGATGTTCCCACGGGCCTCGGCCTGGCCCTGCAAGAGCCGCAAAATCAGGTCCGGGCGGCGCAGATGGGCGATGTCCTGGAGTTGCATCTGGTTCGCGAGTTCCGTCAGCTCCTCCACCGCCATCGTCTGCATTTCAGTGATGTTGAGCGCCGGCAGGGCGATCCGATCCGCGCGCGGTGGCCGGTCCCGTTGGGGCTCGTCGCCCTCAAAGCGTTCTTCGCGCGGCGGGCGGTCGAGCCGGTCCTGGCGCTCGAACTGCTGCTGCCTGTTGTTGTTGTTGTTACCGCCACGATCGTTGCGGTCGCGTTCGAAGCGGTCGCGGCCCCAGCGTCGTTCGCGGCGCCCGTCTGGCCGATCGCCACGGTCCTGGTTTCCGCTTTCGGGGCGTTCCGTCCGGTCGCCGTCGGGTTGGCGCTGTTGCGGCCGGTCCTGAGATGGGGCGGCCTCGGGCGCTCCAGCCGACCGCGCGCCGTGGGCCACCGGTGAGGCCGGAGCCTCGACCTTAGCGGTCGCGGCCGGGCCGAGAATGGCTTGCACTACTTGCGCCTCTGAAGGCTCGACGGCCGTTTCGTCTGGCTTGGCCGACCGGCTGCGCGTGCGGCGACGCGGGGGTGCGCCGCTCTCGCCAGGATCGGACGCTTCGTGGGCGCCGTTCGTGGGCGCCGGGTTTAGGATCTCAAAGTGCGCGACGCCGTTGGAGGACGCGGGCGCGAGTTCCTGCTGGGCGTGGCCGTTGCTGGCAACGCTGGTCGGTGTGGCGAGATCTTCCGTCGGGGTTTCGGCTGACGCCTTTCGCCGGGAGACCACTCGCCGCGCGGGGACGCGGGGGGTACTTACTTCTTCAGTCAAGGCAGTGGGGGTGACCAGTTCGGCTGTGTGGATGAATGGAGGCGGGTTGCCGCCTTACAGCTACTACCAGAATAGCGGGTTCTTCAGGAAACATGCAACTGTTCTGGCGGCGCGCTCCCACAGTAACCATCGACCATGCTTCACTACATCAGCACCGCGACCGAGAGCGAGCGGCGCCCCAGCCCTGCGGATGCCGTCAGCGTCGCCAAAGACGGCCGATGGCGAACGGCCAACGGCCTCCTTTGCCCGTTCGCAGGCCCCACGATACCCTCAACGTTCATCCGTTAAGAATGCTGGAAACGAACCATGGCGAACACCAAATCCGCTGAGAAGCGCTGGCACCAATCCCTCAAGCGGCGCGACCGCAACCGCTCGACTCGCACGGCCGCCCGTTCGGCCGTGCGCACGGTGCGCGAACTCGGCGCCGGCGCCGACGAGGACAGCTCGGCCGCTGCCCTGCGCCAGGCCTACTCGGCTCTCGATCGCGCGGCGGCCAAGGGCGCCATCCACGCCGGCAAAGCCGACCGAACCAAGCGCCGTCTCGCCGCACTCGTGGCCCGGGCCTAGTACTTCATCGACAAGGTTCGCGATAGCCCTTCACCGCTGAAAAAGTTCCTCCCCCTCGCCCGTCCTTCCTCGGAAGGAGAAGAGGGGGACGGGGTGAGGGCGGCCCGTCGCGTGTCACCGCACCGCTCGCATCCCCCTGCGGTTCCCCGGTTCGCTCCGTTCGCGAGGCCGGTTTCCGATGGCCCCTTTACCGGCCCGATTTCCCGTTCGCCCTCCCTGCCTTAACAATGGCCACGATGAGCGAACCAACGCCCGCCGGTCAGCCGCGTCCCACGGTCGATGTCGTCATCCCGTGCTACAACGAAGTCACGGTGCTTCGCGCCAGCGTCGAAAAGACGCTGGCGTTCCTCGCCGGGCACCCGGCCTACAGCTGGCGGATCGTGATCGCCGACAACGGTTCGAATGACGGTACGGGCGCCCTGGCGAGCCAACTGGAAGCTGAGTTTCCCGGCCGCGTGGCCGCCGTCTTGCTCACCGTGAAAGGCCGGGGCCTGGCCCTGCGCGAGGCCTGGACCCGCGGCACCGCCGATATCGTCAGCTACATGGACGTGGACCTCAGCACGGATCTGGCCCACCTCCCCGACCTCATCGGCATGATAGCCAGCGGCCGCTATGACATCGCGATAGGCACCCGGCTCGCTCGCGGGTCGAAGATCAAGCGTTCGCTGAAGCGCGAGATTACGTCTCGCGGCTACGTTGCCCTCATCCGGGGGACGTTCCCCAGGCTCAAGATCACGGACGCCCAGTGCGGCTTCAAAGCCTTGAGCCGGCGGGCCGTTGATGAACTCGTCCCGAAAATCGAAAACCGGATGTGGTTCTTCGATACCGAGTTGCTCATCCTCGCCCAGCGCGCCCACATGCGGATCGGCGAACTCCCGGTCCGCTGGGATGAAGACAAGGACACGAAGGTCAACATCCTGAAGACCGCTTCGGAAGATATCCGGGGGCTCATGCGGATGCGTTTCCGCGCCCGCTGACCAACGTTGGATAGGCGCAATGCATTCCCGGATGAGACCTGTGCATAACCCGCTGGCGGCGCCCCCCGGCGGCGTAAACATGGCCCAATTTGGTTTGCTCGCGGTCAAGGCCGGTGGTATAAATCGCTTGCTACGGTCTTCACAAAGCCGCTTGGGCGCGTTGCCCGGCGGCGTGAACCCGCCGGGTGCGAAGGGGAGGCCGGTCCGCATGGAGTTCGCAAACCTGCCGCACGACTTCGCGGAGACCCTTGAACTGGTCTTTGTGGGGATCACGATCGTAGCTTCGCTTGGTATTCTGGTGGCCTTTGGCCACTGGTGGCAGCGCTAAGGACGCGGGGAAGAAGACGAATGGCTGTCGAACAACCGGCTCGCCCAACCATCGCTGATAAGATCTACGACAAGATGTTCCACAACTACGTGTGGAAATCCATCTTCCGTACGGGCTACCCCAATACCCCGCGCAACCAGATGCTTGTGGTGGCGACGAACGTTTTCCTTCATCTCCACCCGACCCGAATCCATCGCACGCACGTGAAGATCACGCACACCTACTGCCTGGGCGGCCTCTCGTTCTTCATGTTCCTCGGCCTCACGGTGACCGGCATCCTGCTGATGTTCTATTACGTCCCGAGCGTCGATCGGGCCTACCTGGACATCCAGAACCTCCAGACGAACGTTCAGTTCGGCCAACTGATGCGGAACATCCACCGCTGGATGGCCCACGCGATGGTCATCCTCGTGTTTTTGCATATGATGCGCGTCTTCTATACGGGCGCGTACAAACCGCCGCGCGAATTCAACTGGGTCGTCGGCGTCATCCTGCTCGTCCTGACGTTCCTCCTTAGCTTCACCGGCTACCTCCTCCCGTGGGACCAGCTGGCTTTCTGGGCCATTACCGTCGGCACGAACATCGCCGGCTCCGCCCCCGTCCTTGGGCCGAAGTCCCGCTTCTGGCTGCTCGGCGGGCTCCAGGTGGGCCCGGACGCGCTCATCCGCTTCTACACACTCCACGTCATCGGCCTGCCTTTGCTGGCCGCCATCTTTATGGCCATCCACTTCTGGCGGATTCGCCGCGATGGTGGCCTGGCCCGGCCACTCTAGGTTCGCGCGCGAGAAAGGGATAAGACATGGCCACCGCTGTTGTCGCTCGACCAGTCGCCCGCCCGCAAGCGCGCGCACGTGACGAGGAAGTGCTCGTCTGGCCGGACCTCGTCTTCGTCGAGTTCATCGCGGCCATGCTCTTCACCCTTACCCTTTTCCTGCTGGGCGTCCTCGTTAACGCCCCATTGCTTGACCAGGCGAACGCGGATGTCACACCGAACCCGTCCAAAGCGCCCTGGTACCTGCTCAACCTGCAGGAACTCTTGCTCCACATGAACGCCGCGATGGCTGGCGTGATCATTCCCACCATCTGGCTGGGCGTGCTCGCTGCCTTCCCCTACTTCGACCGCGAAACCGAAGGCCAGGGCTCCTGGTTCGGCACGGAGAAGGCCGTCAAAATCACTGCCGCCGCCGGTAGCGTCGGATTCTTAGGGACCTGGGCGCTCATCCTCTGGGACTCGGGCAAACTCGCGTATCTGCTGAACAAGTGGTTTGGCTGGTCCGGCGGTGACAGCTTCAAGTTCATGGAGAACGCCCGTGCGCTTCAGAGCCAAGTCCCCTGGCCGGAGTGGTCGAAGAGCATCCCGTACTTGCCGTTTAACCTGAAGCTGCTCGCCAGCGACGCCCCCGGTGGGCCGACCTCCTTCCAACACCTGGACTTCCCCGGCTGGATCGTCGAACAGGGCGTGCCAATCGCCGCCATGGTCGGCCTCCCCTGCATCATGATCTTCACGATGTGGAGGCTCGGTTG
>JANXYE010000665.1 GCA_025350285.1 Chloroflexota bacterium | reverse complement strand
GAGGCGGGCGTCCAGAACGCGATGTTCGGCGTGTTCCACGACGCGGGCTACAAGGGCCTCTACGGCGGGCTTACCTCCAGGGGCATCAAGTCGCGAAAGGCCATCCCCGAAAAAGACAATCTGCTCGACCGGATGAACGCGACCGAACTGGCCGCGAACCAGTTCCGCATGACGCAGACGCGGGACAAGCTCGCGCGGGAGCGGATTCGTGACCAGCAGGAGGCGATAGCAACTCACGGACAGGTTGGACAGGAAGTTCGGGAGGCGATCCAACGCATCGGTGGGGAGGTTCCTGAAAACATCCCACCGGCGGAGCACATCAAGCGGGTTGAGAAACGCCTCCACGATGCCGTACCCCTGCTCGAACTGGCCGCGCGTGACGCGAGCGGACTCCTCGGCGACGACGACCCCGCCGCTCAGACGGATGCCCGCGGCGGTCCCGTCCTCATCGTCACGATCTACGAGACCGAAGACGAGATCGCGGACCAGGCAGTCCTGAAGACCGTCGTCGCGTTACTCCGAGACCGGCCCGGGCGCGACGAAGTGCGGCTGGTGGTCCACGACTTTGAGGGAAACGACGCGGAGTTTGACCTGCCCTCCGCCGACGTGAACGAGGACCTCGCGCGCAGCGTGCGGAGCATCCTCCACAATCGCGGCCAGGTTCGACTCACGGGAACCAACTAGGAGCTAATTGTTCAAAGGTGTTGGCGGTTAGCCTGATGTCAGTCAGGTGCAAAGTGGCGAAGGAAGATTGTAGATAGAGGTGTGCTTCTACAAACCTGCGGCCCGGGTCGCGGCCCGGATTGCAGAAGATACAATGCTCGGTCGACAGATTGTAGTGTAGGCCTATAAAATACAATCTGTGAGAGCAGACCAGTTCGAGGCGAACGCGCCGGGGACGCTCGTCCCCATCTTCAACGGCGTCGCGTTCGTACCGGCGCCGCTGCCTCCGCTGATCGAACCCAAGTGGGAGTTGACGGCCCGGCTCGACAAGGCCTCGGCGGCGCTGGCGCGGGCCGCAGGCTACGCGCGCCTCGTCGCAAACCCCGAGCATCTCCTGCGGCCACTGCTGCTGCGGGAGGCGGTTGAAAGTAACCGGCTGGAGGGTACGCACACCCAAATCGCCGATGTTCTGCGTCAACAGGCCGTAGGTCCGCCAGCGGATCATCAGCGCGCGGGCCGCCAACTTGAAGTGCTCCGCTCACTCCAGGCGATTGACGACGGCACGGCCTGGGTCGTGGAGCGCCGTGAACTGAGCCCGTTCCTCATCCGCTCGCTCCATGGAGAACTGCTGCGCGATGTCCGTGGGACGGACAAATCGCCCGGCCGTTTCCGCACCACCCAGGTGCTCATCGGTGCGGAAGGCGACACGCCAGCGGCGGCCCGCTTCGTCCCTCCGCCGCCCGAACACGTCGAGGCCTCAATCGCGGAGCTCTCAGCGTTCATGGGGAGCGACGAGACCTATCCGGTTCTCGTCTCCGCCGCCCTCTCCCATTACCAGTTCGAGGCGATCCACCCGTTCGAGGATGGGAACGGACGGCTCGGGCGGATTCTCATCATCCTCATGCTCATGTCCCGCGGGGTGATCGAAAAACCGTTGGTCGCACTGAGCCCGTTCTTCGAACGGCGCCGCGACGAATATCAGCGGCGTCTCAACGAGGTGAGCACGCGAGGGGCGTGGACCGAGTGGGTCCTGTTCTTTCTCGATGCAATCCAGGCGCAGGCGGAAGACTCGAGCCGACGGGCCGTCACGCTCACTGAACTCACGGAGAAGTACCGTTCGCTGGCGCGTGCAAAGTCGCGCACGCAAACGCCGCTCGTGGCAATCGATTTGCTCATGGAGCGCGTGTTCGTCTCCGCGCCGGAACTCGCGACCTATGCGAAGTGCAACTACCGGACTGCGCGAGCGGCCCTGGAGGCGCTCGCGGCGCTCGGCGTCGTCGAACAGGTGGAGGGCGCTTACCCGCAGCTCTGGGTCGCGCGGGAACTGAGCGAGGAGGTTTACGAACGGTAGGCGCTCGCTGTACACCCGGCCGGCTACGGCGAGAGTACTGCTTCGGCGGGCGGGATATCGCCGATGGAGCTGCCGGTGAACGTCACGGGAACGAACGCGGCGCGATACAGTGAAGCCCTCGACTGCCGCGAATACGACCCGGGGGAGACCATCCGGGCAGGCGAAATCGCGGTCTCATTCGTGGGGCCAACGAAGCACTCGACCACGGACTACGGGATGCGCGTGCGGGCCGGCAACGGCCTCCTTGGCTATACCGGCGATACGGCGCGCTGCGACGCCGCCGTGGAAGTGGGACGCGACGCCGGACTCTTCCTGGCCGAGTGCACCTTGCTGGACGTGGGCCGCGCCTCCGATACGCACACTTCGGCCGGGGAGCTCGGCGAGATGGCAAACTTGGCCGGCTGCGAGCGCCTCCTTGCGACGCA
>JANXYE010000496.1 GCA_025350285.1 Chloroflexota bacterium | reverse complement strand
ATTTGACGGTGCTTGAGAAAGCTGGCCTCGTCGTACGAGGCCGCAGAGCGCAGTGGACCGACTGCTTTCTCACGAGCGCCAGCCTGGATGAGGCTGCCGCCTGGATCGAGCAGCAGCGCGCTGACTGGACCGAACGGTTCGACCTGCTCGACGAGCATCTCAGGGACCGCCGCGAACACGACCGCGGGGCACATGGCCATGGAGAAGGAAAAGGAGAGTAACGATGATCGACGTTTCCAAAGGTTTCACGCTCGTCCGCACGTTCGAAGCGACCCCCGAGGAGCTATGGAAGGCGCGGACTGACCCCGAATCGGCAGCGCAATGGTGGCATCCGCGCGGAGCGAGCACACCCCGGGAGAGTGTCGAGATCGACGCGCGGGTGGGTGGCAGCTACACGTACACAATGGTGAACGACGCATCCGGCGAGACGGTCATCACGGGCGGTGTCTACCGCGAAGTCGTCCCGTTCAAACGCCTGGTCTTCACCTGGGGCTACCCCAACGGCGAGCCCGATGACACGCCGGTCGTCACGATCACTCTCGAACCGGTAGGCGAACGCACGCGCATGACGTTCGATCTGCGCGGCGTCGATGGGAAGAAGGGCGATGGGAGCTTTTACGACGGATGGCAGGGGGCGCTCGATTCCTTTGGGGAGCACCTAGTGGATGCGCAGCAGGTTGCCGAAGAGCTTGCGCAGCCCGGTGCGCAGGACCTGCTCAAGGATGCGTCTCTGGCTCGGCTCGCCTACAACGGACCGGATGGTCTGCCGCGGGTCATCCCTATTGGCTTCTTCTGGAACGGCGACGAGATCGTCATCTGTACAGCTGTGACCGCTCCGAAGGTGCGCGCTCTTTCGAAACGTCCAGACGTGGCCCTGACGATCGATGTCGGTGACACCCCGGCCACAGCCAGAGCGCTTTCGATTCGGGGAAGTGCATCAGTCGAGATAGTCGATGGTGTGCCTTCTGAGTACATCGCCGGTTCGAGAAAAGTGCTGGGCGAGGAGGGCGTCGCCGAATTCGAACGGAACGTCCGCGCATTCTACGCCGAGATGGCGCGCATCACGATCAAGCCACGATGGGTGCGGTACTACGACTTCGGCGCCGGCCGACTGCCGAAGTTCCTGTCAAAACTGGCGGAAAACGCCAGCAAGTGACCACACAGGCCCACCAGCATCAGGCGGATCGCCTTCTTGGACGACAGTAGTACCGCCTTTTACGCGGCCTCGGAGGCATCGCCCTTGATCTCCATGGAGCGCCTCGCCGACGGTGCCAGACATGCCGACGACGCCGAAGGGCCGAGCACCTCCACTCGGTACTCGGCCCTCGGAACTTACGCCGGGCTAACTCCGCAGGTCCCTCGCCCGCGCGCCGAGGTCGATGAACGAATCGGCGGCGTGCTTCAGGTTGGTGGCGGTGCTCGATCCGACGGCCGCGACCTCCACCCGTACGCCCCGGCCCTGGGCCAGTTCGACCAGCCGTTGGAAGTCCCCGTCGCCGGAGATCAGGACCACGACATCCAGGCGATCCAGCATCGTCACCACGTCGAGCGCGAGTTCGATGTCCAGGTTCGCCTTGATCGAACCGTCCTGGAAGCGCCGGAACGGCTTCGTCACGACCTTGAACCCCTTATCGAGGAATGGTTCGACGAAGCGCTGCGTTTCGATGCTGACCGAGAGGTCGTCGTGGATTGGTGAATAGGCCATCGCCCGCACGAGCTGTCGTTCGTTCGTGACGAGCCGTAGCACCTTCCCCCAATCGAACCGCACGCGCAGGCGGTCGCAGGCCAACTCGATGTTCGCCGTATCGACGAACACGCCGACGCGCACGACTGGTGCGGCCGGCCCTCCGCCGCCACCCGGGCGCCGGACGATGTCCTCGGTCGTGCGCACGAGCCGCTCGACCTGCTTTCCGAGGTCGGCGAGTTGCCGGCCCTGGGCGTCGATACTGCGCGCGATGGAAGCCGGGTCGGACTCGGTCCGGGCGACAGGCTCGGGCCGGGGTGTCCGTTCGCGATTCCGGTCGCCGCGCTCTCTGCCGCGCGTCTCGCCCCGGGGCTGCGCCGAAGCCTCGTCGCCGCCGCTCTCGTCTCCAGGCTCGTCCGTTGGGTCGGCTTCGGCGCCCTCGGCTTCGGTTGTCGCTTCGTTTCGGCGTCCGCGTCCACGGCCACCCCGGCGCCGCCGGCCACGGCCTTCGCCAGTGGCGGCGCTACCGTCGTCGGATTCGCCTTCGTTGGTGTCGCCCGATTCCTCGCGCGGAGCTTCCATTTCGGCAACGGGCTCCGCCATGACGGCGGCTTCAGTGAGATCCGCGGCGGCGGTGGCCGGCGTCACGCGGCGGGGCGCCCGTGCGCGAGAGCGCGGGGCGGGCGCCGCCTCGCTCTCGACGGTCGTCGCCGTGGCTATCGCCGGTTCGGCGGCATCGGGGGTGGCTGTTTCCGTCACAGCTTCGGCCGCCCGGCGGCCGCGGGGTGCGCGTGGACTTGCGGCCGCCGCACGTGGCGCGCGGACGCGCCGTGCCGGTTCGGCGAGGGCTTCCGCTGATGGTTCGGGGAGT
Organism: Chloroflexota bacterium; assembly: GCA_025350285.1. GTDB lineage: Bacteria > Chloroflexota > Dehalococcoidia > Tepidiformales > Tepidiformaceae > JANXYE01. The sequence goes on along the minus strand of JANXYE010000496.1, from coordinate 2,054 downwards.
GTCTGCTCCGTTGGTTGTGAGGGCGCGGCCTCCGCGGCCTCCCGCTTGCGGGGAAAAATGTTCAATGACATGTCGAGTATCTAATTACCCATCCTTTGTAAGACGCTGAGTCGCGCCGCTACGTTTCCAGCGATGCGCTCAATGGCCAGCGCCGAAGCACTCTCCGGGTGGCCGTAGACTATCGGCTCGCCGTTGTCCGCCCCTTCGCGGACGGCCAGCTCCAACGGGATCTCGCCGAGAAAGTCGATACCAAGATCCTCGGCCGCGGCCGCCGCTCCGCCATGCCCGAAGATATCGTATCGAGCGCCCGTATCCGGTGCGATGAAGTAGCTCATGTTCTCGATCATCCCGAAAACGGGGACATCGAGCTTTTCGAACATGGCCACGGCCTTCATCGCGTCCTCGACCGAAACCTGCTGTGGTGTGGACACGATCACCGCGCCCGAGATCGGCGCGTCCTGAGCCATGCTCATGGAGGCGTCGCTCGTGCCCGGCGGAAGGTCAACGATCAGGTAGTCCAACTCGCCCCAGGGAACGTCGTGCAGCAGCTGGCGGACAGCGCTCCCGATCATCGGCCCCCGCCAGACCACGGGCGTGCCCTTTGGCAAGAGGAAGCCGATAGAGACGAGCTTGACGCCGTACCGCTCGACCGGGCGCAAGCCATCCGTGCTCTCGCGTTGGAGGCCCTGCTCGAGCCCGAACATCGTGGGCATGTTCGGCCCGGTGATGTCCGCGTCCACAAGTCCAACGCGTGCTCCCGCCTTGGCGAGCGCGACCGCCAGGTTGCTGGCGACCGTCGATTTGCCGACCCCACCCTTGTTGCTGGCCACGGCGATGATGTTCCGCACACCCTCGATCGCTTTCTGGCCCTCTTTCGGGTTCGAAGCACGGACCTCCGCGCCCCACTCGATCACCACGCTCGTCAACCCGAGCGGGAGAAGCGCCGCCTCGATATCCGTCTGGATCTTGTCCTTCAGGGGGCAGGCCGGCGTGGTCAGCTCGATCTTGAGGCGGACCGAGGGCGCATCCAGCACGACCTCCTTGACCATGCCAAGGCGGACGATGCTGGCGTGGAGTTCTGGGTCGTTCACCGTCGCAAGCGCCGCCATGACATCGTCATGCGACACCGCCGCAAGTTCAGCCATGCAGTCCTTCCGTGGCGCCGTGGGCCATTGGTGAGCGCGCCGCCGGGAGGGGAGTGTGAGCCCTTCCGCCGAAAGGGCTATCGTGGCTCCGAAGGGGCCATCCGGGGCGCGCGCGGCGCCGCTGGTCAAGAGTGTCGCACGTTTTGGCCGTCCGTGCTGCGCCGGACGCGTCAAGCCAAACGTAGCCGCGCCACCGGTGGGCGCGAGGGTCCGAAAATGGCCGGGCGTACCCCTGCGGAGGTCGCGGTACCGCGACCTCACCGGAGCGGCCCGTTAATTGCAGGCCCTCCCAGACAGCAGCACGCATCGCTCTGCCCCCAGTGCCACGCACCCGGTCAACAGTACCGCGACCCAACGGGAGCGGCCCGTTCATGCCGCTCGTACCCAGTCACGCGCTCCAATCGAACAGCAACTCAGGTCCGCCATCGGCGGGCTCGCTCATGTCGATGCCTGTTACGCCCTGGATCTGCGCCCGGAACCAGACGGTGAAGGTATCGGTTGCCGTCCCCAGGTGCCCGAATGCCTGCTCCACATCGCCTTCAAACCACACCAGCATGAAAGCACCGGCAGGCGTCTCCTGGATGCTCCACGTCTCCCGCGTTGTCGCCGAGTCCTTCTGCATCTGCGTGAACTCGCCTTTGCGGCTGCCCGCTACCGCGCTTGCGAACGCCTTAGCGGCATCAGTCTTGCCGGGAAGGATGGGGAACGCGCCGTTGAACACTGCCATGTGAAGACCTCTTCGAAGTGAGTTGGGTGGACGATACCGGGTCGCCGGGGCGTCTGCCAAGTGCGGGCGGGCGTCGCGGGCGGGCGGAAGGGGCCGCTCCCGTGGGGTCGCGGTACAGTCCGATTGGTGGGAGCGCCGGGCCCGGGTGGCGAGCAAGGCGACCGCTCCCATGAGGTCGCGGT
>JANXYE010000494.1 GCA_025350285.1 Chloroflexota bacterium | reverse complement strand
GACATGGCGGTTGTCCAGGACATCTCCGGTTCGATGTGCTTCCAGAGCAACCCGGCGGAGGAGCAAACCAATGCGGTCGTGGTCTTCGGGCCAGGGCGGTCTTCCTACACATTTGGGGCGAATACGTACGCGCGGCCAACGGTGTTGACGGCCCTGACGGCGGCGACCACGAGCGTCCGGGTGAACGATGTACGCGCCTTCACCACCACGACGGCGAGCGAGCAGACGTCGATGTGGGGCTTCAGTTCCAGCGGGAATACGTACAGGAGTATATCGCCGGGAGGGACGTCGCGTACTGGCATGATTCGCATCGACAACGAGCTGATGCAGATCACCAATGCGGTGAAGGACACCAACCCGGCGGTCACCGGTACGCTGACGGTTTTCCGGGGCGCGGCCATGGAACACAAACGGCTCATGGATCCCGGTCGGGGCGGCGACCACGGCCGCAACACACGCGGTGGGCGCCATCCTCGAGACGTTGCACGTGGCGTCCGGCTCCAGCGGCTACTGCAACATGGCCGCCGCCAACACGGCCACGACGAGCGTAAACGGGCCGCACGAGCCATTCGACACCATGGTCCAGGACGACAAGGACTTCATGGCGAAGTTCAATACGTCGTACGACTTGATTGGCCTGGTGAAGTTCAACAGTACCGCTGTCCAGATGAGTGGCGTCGTCAACACGTGGACATCGACGCTCAACCCTGCTCTTGACTCGATCCTGTACCCGTCGGGCGGGACGAACATCGCACAAGGGCTCGCGTACGGTCGTCTGACCGTCACGGGAACCAACTCCAGGGTGAACGCGAGCAAGGTGGTGGTCCTTGTCACTGACGGCGTGCCCACGAACTACTGCGGCAGCGCTGGGTACACCAGCTTGACGAGTGGCTGTGCGCAAAGCGGGAGCACGGCAATGACCAGCTGTGGCTCCCCCACGACCGCTTACAACGACTCGGTATCCCAGGCGGCCGCGATCAAAGCCGCGGGAGGCCAGCTTTTCGTCATTGGCCTTGGGCCGTACGTGCTGACCTGCGCCTTGCAGAACATCGCGGCGGCCGGAGGGGGTATCTATTATCCCTCACCGACAGGGGCCGAACTCGACGACGCGTTCAACCTGATCGCGCAACAGGTGCGGGTGAAGCTGAAGAGCTGAGCCATCGCGGATGGGCGACCGGCACTCGCCCAAAGCGGGTCCTTCTAAGGACGGACCCGCTTTGGCGTCGGGCCCGTACCCCAGCGCCTCTCTTCCTTCCCCGGAAGGACGGGAGGGGGAGCAGAGCGCCGGCCTTCATGAGGTCTGGCGTGGTGTGAAACGAGGGTACGTCCCGTGGCGGGAGCAGCGGACGATCCACCCGGGCGCGACGGGATCCGCGGTGGGGAGTGGCGCGGGTGGTGTGCACGCCCGGCCGCGAACGCAAACCGGGGCGAACCGCGGCGTCCCAATCCGTCACCTTCGTCCACCGGCGGCCTTTCGCGCCCGATACGAGCGCCGATATAAGCAAGGGGAGGACATCCACGTGGCACGTCCAATCACCGCTGTTGCGGCCGGCTCTAACCGGAACCGCGCCATCCTTATGCTCGCGGTCGTCTTCGGCCTGTTCAGCGCGATGCTGGTGTTCGCCTTTTTGAACAGCCGCGATAGCGGCAAGTCGGCCCTCGAAGCCGCGGTCAACTCCACGGGCGCCGGGGCCGAATCGGTCGTTGTCGCGGCGGAGGACATCAAGGTCGGGGACACGATCACCGACGCGAAGCTGAAGGTGCAGACGATCCCGGTGACGGCCCTCCTTCCGGGCCGCCTGACCAGCACGGCGGGTGCGGTCGATAAGGTCGCGGTCACGCCGATCTTCGCGGGCGAGCAGATCATTGAGGCGAAGATCAGCACATTCAACGGACAGAAGACGCTCGCCTTCAAAATCCCGGACACGGCGACAAAGGACATGCGTGCTCTGAGCTTGCAGGTGCCGCATGAAGCATGGATTGCGGCGGGCCTCCCACAGCCAGGGGACCGCGTGGACATCCTCGCGATCACGACCTTGAAGCGCCAGGACCCTCTGACGGGCCAGGAGCGGCCGGACGTGGTGGCCGGGATTATCGCGGAAGATGTCCAGATCCTGGCGGTTTCGCAGACACTCATCAAGAGCACGCCGAAGACCGATGGGGCGGCCGTAAAAGCGGGCAGCTCGGCGACACCGGGCGCCGCCGGGACCGCGACGGCAGGTGCTGAAGCGCGCGACCTGGACACGGGAAGCACCTTCGAGAAGGCGGTTTCGATCACGCTCGCGCTGCCGGTGGACAAGGCCGCGAAGGTGGCCCTGATAGACGCCCTGGAGGACAACCTTGGCCAATACCGGATTCTTCCGCGGCGGGCGGGCAACGACGAACTCTTGAGCGGTACGAAAATCTGGTCGTTCGACGACATCTTCCCGACGAAGAAGTAGCCGAACAACGAAGTACGAAGACCGCGCCTGGCCGAGCCGGACGCGTGACATCGCTGGGGGAGGACACACCACCAATGGCAAAGGTACCGCAGGTCGTTCTGATTGACCCGGACCGCGAGTCGAGTGCCGAAGTGCAGAAAATGCTCACGAGCCTCGGTTTCGCGGTGCTGGGTGCGGCCGGCTACGGCGTGGAGGCATTCACGCTTGCCTTCCAGCTCCGGCCGGACATCATCCTCATGCGGGTGGAAGAGCCACTGGTCCGGCCGATCCAGACCCTCTCCCGCATCAATGATGGGCTGCCAGACATGCCCATTGTCGTCTTTTCCAGCGACTCGAACATCAAGCTGATGCGGCAGTCGATGGTCTCGGGGGCCTCCGACTATCTCCAGGAGCCGCTGGATTCGGAGGAGGTCGAGGCATCGATCATCCGCGTCCTCGAACGGAAGGAGCGCGAAGGGATGCGCCGCCGCGGCGAACTGGATGATCCGGTGCCAACGGGCACGGTGATTACCGTGTTCGGGGCGAAGGGCGGGATCGGCAAGACGACGATTTCGTCGAACCTCGCGGTTGCCCTTTCCACGGAGGCACATCAGACGGTGGCCCTGGTCGATATGGACACGCGCTTCGGCGATGTGGCCATCACCATGGACATCCCGGTCGAACGTTCCATCGCCGACCTGGCGCGCAACCTGGACAACATCGACCGGAACACCCTGAAGGACTTCCTGGTCTTGCACGAGTCCGGCGTTCGCATCCTCCCCGCGCCGACGCGGCCAAGCGACTGGCGCAATCTCAGCGCCCGCCACATTCGGGACGTCGTGGACGTCCTGGCGCAGACGCACGACTTCGTGGTGCTCGATACGCCGGGCACGTTCAACGAGATCGTTGCGGCAGCCATCGAAGTGGGGACGATGATCCTCCTCGTGACGACGCTGGACATGGCGAGCATCAAGGACACGGTGCTGGCCCTGGAGATGCTCCACGAGCGGTTCGGGAACGACGAGGAGCGGATCAAGGTGGTCCTCAACCGGGCGGGCATGGACACCGGTGTGCGGGAGAAGGACGTGGAAGCGACGCTCGATTCCCCGATCTGGTGGCGCATCCCGCAGGACAATGAAGTGGTGAAGGCTGCCCAGCTGGGCCGCCCGATCGTGATGGCGCGGCCCAACAGCCGCGTCTCGCTCGAAGTGCGGGAGATGGCGCGTGCTCTCGCCGGCATCCGCCAGCGCCAGAAGAACCGCCAGCGAAGTGGCGGTGGTGGTTTGGCGCGGCTGATGCGGCCGTTCTTGCGAAAAAGCGCCTGAGCGCCCACTAACGACAGAGGAGGCCCAACGTGGCAGACGAGAACGAGCGCAAGGAAGCCAACCCGGAGAGTGCGCGGCTTTTCGGGTGGTCGTCGTCCCGCCGCCGCCTGGGCGCGCCGCTTCCACCGGCGAGCGTGGGCACAGCGGCGCGGCAGAGGGAAGCGCCGCCTCCTCCAACGCAGCTATCCGAGAACCGTCTGAAGCCGTCGGGCAACTTTTCTCCGGTGCGTAGCCACTGGACCACTTCGGCGCCGGATGCCGCGCCCGCGGCGCCGGCCGGGCCAGCGCCGGCCGAGCCCGCGCCCGCACCCGCGGCTCCAGCCCGCCCCAATCTCCTGCGTGCGGTCACTCCGGCGCCGGCCGAAGAGGCCGCCGCCACGCCGGGCCGCCGCCGCGGCGGAGACCGTTTTGACGCCGCCGCCCGGAACACCGCGCAGGCCGACGCCGCAAAGCTTCGGCTGCACGAACTGCTGATTGAAGAACTCGAACTTGGCACGCTCGAACGCCTTCCCCCGGAGCAACAGCGCGAGGCCGTGATTCGTGCGGCGCGCGAACTCATTACGCAGGAGGGCATCCAGATCAGCGGGACGGGCCGGGACGACCTGCTCGAATCGGTCGCCGACGAGGTGCTTGGCCTGGGCCCGCTCGAACCGCTGCTGCGCGAACCGACGGTCAGTGAAGTGATGTGTAACGACCTGGACAAGATCTTCTACGAGCAGGAAGGTCGCATCTTCCGTAGCCCGGCCCGCTTTCGAGACCGCGCGCACATGATGCGGATTATCGAGCGCATTGTGGCGCCACTCGGCCGCCGGATCGACGAATCGAGCCCGATGGTGGACGCCCGCCTGCC
>JANXYE010000478.1 GCA_025350285.1 Chloroflexota bacterium | reverse complement strand
ACGAAGGTGAAATCCCGTGGCGCAGCAACTTGCCGGGAGTCGCACCGGTGCATTTGCCGTTTTCGAAGGTCACCTCGCCGTTGACGATCGTCCAGTGATAGCCGTCCGCGGTCTGGATGCGCCGCCACTCGCCCGCCGGGCCGCAGCCCGGGCCAGCGAGCCAGTTAGCGACCTCGATGATCCGGATTCCGGGGAGGGGAGCGCCATGGAATCCTTCCGGGAACAGGGCTGCGGTTTCACCGGTCTAACTCGGGAACCTGGGCTATCAGCCGGCCGGTAGGCCGGCTACGGGGCCTGGACCGGCCCGGCTCGACCCGGCTGAGTCTCAGCGTGAGCCGCGGCGGGGCCCGGCGTCGGCAGTCCTCCGCCGTGAAGTTCGTCCGCGAGGAAGCATGCGGCGGCGTGGTCCGGCGCCACGGAACGGAGCGGCGGCTGCTCGGTTTTGCAGCGGTCGAAGGCGAGCGGGCAGCGCGGGTGGAAGCGGCACCCGGAAGGCGGGTTCAGGGGGCTCGGGACTTCGCCCCCGAGAATCACCTCGGACTTGCGGTCGCGTGGGTTGATGGGCAGCGACGCGGAAAGCAGTGCTTGCGTGTATGGGTGGGCCGGGCGCGAATACAGCTCGACGGTCTCGCCGATCTCCACCACCTGGCCCAGGTACATGACCGCGACCCTGTCGGCCATGTGGTAGACGCTCGCCAGGTCGTGTGCGATGAAGACGTACGCCAGGTTGAAGGTGTGCTGGACCTCTTTCAGGAGGTTGATGAATCTGTGCGCGGATCGAAACATCCAGGGCTGAGAGCGGCTCGTCGAGGATCAACAGGTTCGGGCTGACGGAGAGGGCGCGGGCGATAGCGACTCGCTGCCGTTGGCCCCCGCTGAATGCGCCAAGACTGCGACCAGTTCGCCGGCCGGCGGCGGGAGCACCGCCACCACGGCGGCGGCGGCCACCACCACAACCGTCTCCAAGCCGACGGGCGCGATTAAGATGGCGCTCGTCACACTTGGCGACCAGTCCAGCGACCCGGCACGCCAGAACGCCGGAAACAACCTCCCGATCATCAACTCCTGCTTCGAACAGTTCTCCCGCGTGGATGGCGCCGGGAAGTTGGTACCGGCCCTCGCGTCGTCGTTCGAAGAATCCGCCGACCACTTGCAACTGACGTTCAAGCTCAATCCGAAGGCGGGATTCTGGGACGGGACCAAGGTGACCGCGGAAGACGCAGCCTGGAGCTATCAGCGCCGGATCGCCCAAAAGCCGCTCGACACGTATGCCGGCCAGGCGGCCCCACTGATCGACTCGGTGACCACTCCGGATGAGTCGACTGTCGTGGTGAAGCTGAAGAAGCAGAGCGTTCTCCGGATGCGCTGGGCGGGCGCCTTCGCTCCCCAGGGCTGGAACATCGCCTCCAAGGCCTACTACGACAAAGTCGGCGAAGACTCCTTCAAGAAGATCCCGATGGCCACCGGACCGTACAAAATCACCGCCAACGAACCACAGGCGTTTGTCGAGCTGGAGGCTATCGAGAACCATTGGGCGATCCAGGCCCAAATCGCGAAAATTCGCATCGAACTGGTGCCGGAGCAGGCCACACGCATCGCCCGTATTCAGACCGGAGAAGCCGCGTTCGCCGATGGTGTTCTCGGCCCGCAACTGTCAACCCTCGAAGGCGATAGCAAAATCAAGGTGTACGAGAGCGCGGCGACGGCGAAGGCGACGGTCTACTTCCACTCCCCTGATCAGGCGCCATACAACGATCCGCGCTTCCGCAAGGCGCTCGGAATGCTGATCGACCAGAAGACGATCATCAAGTCGCTCTTCCAGAATCACGGGACCGAGGCGCCCTCAGCCCACATCTTCACGATCACCGAAGAATACGACAAGAACGTATTTCCAGCGCAGGCCCTGAACATAGACGAAGCGCGCAAGCTGCTCGCCCAGGCTGGCCTCACCGGCGGCACCAAGGTCAAGATCAACGGCTACGATTCGTCTTCCGTCCAGCTCATCCCAGACACCATTGTCGCTGTCGCGAACATGTGGAAGAAGGAGAAGATCGACGTCGAGATCGTCCAGACGGAAGCCGGCGCGTACTTCGAGAAGTACCGCGCGAAGACGGTAGGTGACATCGCGGTCCTCGGCTCCAGCGCGGGCACCAACGGTGAAGCATCGTTGCTCACCTTCTACGCGAGCCCGGCCGCATACGGTGCGCCCATTCCCCAGGCTATCCAGGACAAGATCAAGGCCATCGGCGGCGAGTTCGACGAGGCGAAGCACAAACAACTCGTCCAGGATGCGTACAAGCAGATCATCGACGAGGCATGGAGCATCACGTTCCCATACAGCAACTCCATCTGGGCCGTCCGTAAGGACAAGATCAAGGACTGGAAGCCGCTCCCGGGCAATGCCTACCCGGCGACTTTCTACACCATGGTTCTCGCGTAGCCAGCCATGAGTGGGGACGCTGCGGCGCGGCTGACCCAGCTCGCCGGGCTCACAGTCCTGGACCTGGCTGACGAGTGGGGCATCCTCACCGCAAATATCCTTGCCGACCTGGGTGCGGGTGTCGTTGCGGTCGAATCACCTGGTGGTTCGACCGCAAGGCGAATTGGCCCGTTCGAACACGACTCCGGCCGGCCGGAGGATTCGCCGTTCTGGGCGGCGTACTTCGCGTCCCTCCTTCAGACCGGCGAAGAGTCTGAAGACGAACCAGGTCGTATGCACGATGTCCTGGAGCAATTCACCCGCTCGAACACAAAACAGCAACGCCTGGAAGGGGCCTGTGATCGACATGAGCGGCGGGCACTTCTTTAGCGAGGGCTTCTTCGACGACGTTTCCGTCCCGGCCGAATGCCTGCTCGGCGCAGAAAACCGCGGCTGGTACCAGGCGACCACTACGCTGGACTTCGAACGTTCATCGGTGGCCGGGGCGGCGGCGCTACGGAAGACCCCTCAGTGAACTGAGGGCGCACAAGGGCGGGCCGCCGCATAATTGGCGGCGATGAAGACCGCCGGGCGAGCCATCCGTACGTTGCTCATCGCCCTCCAGGCCCTCCTCGTCGCCGTTTCGCTGTTCGAATCAGCGGTGACGGTGTGCGGTCATCTGGTGCGCTGGCGGAGGCGAGGACCCCGGCCGGACCGGGATGCACGGCCGCGCTTCGGCTTAATCGTTTGCGCTCGCAACGAACAGCGAGTCGTCGGGCGCCTCTTGCACGACCTGGCGAATCAGAGCTACCCGCGGGAACTGTTCGAGGTCGTGGTGGTCGCTCACAACTGTACGGACCGTACGGCCGAGGTGGCGGCGCGCTCGGGGTTCACGGTCCTGTCTCTGCACACGGCCCGGCCGGGTAAGAGCCAGGCAATCACGGCCGGGCTGAAGCACGTGTCTTCCGCCACCGACTACGTGGGAGTCTTCGATGCCGACTCCCGTGTGACCGGGGGGTTTCTTTCGGCTCTGGCGGCGCGTGTGGGCACCGAACACGCCATCCAGGTTGAGTCGATCCCCCAGCGCACCGATACGTGGATCGGTGAGGGCCATGGCATTTCGCGGCGTGCGCGAAACGTGTTCTGGTGGCGTCCGCGCGAGTCGCTTGGCCTCGGGACGACGATCAGTGGGAGCGGCTTCTTTCTCCGGACGAACCTGGCGCGGGAGTTGATCCCGGAACTCCGTTCGATCACGGAGGACCTGGAGCTGACGGCGCACCTCTACGCTTCGGGGTATCGGGTAGCGTACGTTTCCTCGGCCCACGTGCGCATGGAAGAGACGGCGAAGCTGAAGCCGATGGTGCGGCAGCGGGCGCGATGGGTACGCGGGCATTACCGTGTCTTGCGGCACGATTGGGCAGCCGTGGCCAAGCGCGGGCTGCGTGGCGACGTTCGTGCTCTGGACATTGCGATTTACATGCTCTTCCCGACTCGCGTGATCACGCGCACCGCCATTACCGGATCGACGGTGGGATGGGCGTTACGGCTGCCCTTCGCGTTGCCGGCTGGGATCGTGGCCGCCGGGATGGTAAGCGAATGGATCGTCCCAGCCGCCATCGCATTTCTGGCGAGATTGGTGCCGCGGAGCGCAGCCGGCCTGAAGATCGCCTTACGCCAGAGTTTCATCGGGCTTCTGTGGTTCCCTATCGGGGCGTGGGCGATGGCGACGTCGCGTGACCGGCGATGGGAGCCCACGCCGCGGGCCGAAGTGGATGAGGAGGAAGTCGATGCGGCAGTCTCAGAGTAGCCCGGGCAGCGAGGCGCGAAAGGCTGCGCTTGTCTTCGCCGTCGCAACGCTCGTGCTGGCCGTTTCCTGGCTCCTCGGGCTCTCCCTGCGCGTGAACATCTTCACCATCGACATCGGGGCAATCCGGGTGGCGGGCATCCGGCGGGTTATCGATGGGACGACGGGCACCTTCGCGGGGTTCTGTCTGCTCTTCGTGCTGATCACGGCGATGTATTTGCTCGCCGCCTACGCGTTACGCAAGGAGTTCCACCGGAGCTTCGCCCTGGCCATCGGCGGCTGTGTCGTGGCCGCGCTGGGCGTGCTTCCGCAAATGCCTATCGCCTCGCCGGACACGGTCCATTTCGCGGCGGACGTGCGGACCCTCTGGATCCATGGCGTTTACCCGGCAACGAAGAGCGGGGCGCCGCAGAGGCAAAACGACCCGGTGGCGAAGCAGGTGCTGACGTACCGCGACCAGCCGAGCACGTACGGGCCGGTTGCTTATGTGATCGGCGGGCTCCCGATCCCGGTGGCTGGCGAAAGCCTGCGAGCTGGAGTCGTTGGGCAAAAGATGCTCTCTGGCGCGCTGCTGGTGGTCCTTGCGTTCTTGACGGGCCTCGTTGCGCGGAAAATCGGGCGGAACGCGTCACAGGCGGCCGTGCTCGTCGGATTGAACCCGCTTTTCCTCCTGGAATTCGCTGGCGACGGGCACAACGACGCGCTGATGGTCGCCTTCGCGATGGCGGCGTTGCTGTTTGTCGTCAGTGTGCGCTGGCGCGACCGAGGGTTGGGCGCGGGGCTTGCGGTACTTTCGCTGCTTTCGAAGTTCTCGCTTGGGCTGGCCGCCCCGATCGTGCTCGCTGCCTGGTTCCCACGCTGGCGGATCCCGCTGGCGGTTGGGACGGTGGTGCTGGGGGTCCTCGCGCTTATCGTTCTGCTCGGACGGGGCGGTTCGAGCCCGCTGGTCGGCCTTACAGAGAACACACCGTACGTGATGATCAACCAGTGGTTCATCGAAAGCAGGGACAGCCGCCGGCTGCTCGTGGCCGCGGCCTACATGGGCATTGCCGTGACGAGCGCCCTCATCATGGTCCGCCATCCGCTTCGCGAACCGCGCGACATCGTGGCCGCCGTGGGCCTACAGCTGGCCTTGTTCGTCTTTTTCTTCTCGCCGACTCTACGGCACTGGTACCAACTTTGGGCGTTCCCGTTCGCTATTCTCGCTGGCCGCCGCTGGCTGACGGCCGGGGCGCTGGTGTTTAGTTGTGGCGCTCTCTACCCGATCCTCGTACGCAACTGGGTATTGGACATCCAAAACGATTGGGGCATCGGTGCGCCGAAAGAGTGGTCGATCGCGCTGCTCTGGTTGGCGACGCTCGCCGTTGCCGCAACGGTGTGGATGATTGACCGAAATGGCGGTGTGCGGGATTTGAGAGCTTCTCGGGCGGCGCGACGGCGTGGGCGGCCCCAGACGCCAGTCCGGCCTGGACGTGCCCAGAAGCCGAGCCGGGGCCGTGCTGGGGTGCGGGTCGCGCTGCCGGGACGCGGCGAACTCTCCTGAAGCAGCCGGGTCACACGTCGGCGCGCACGCCTTCGTTCCAGCTTCGCCAGACGGCGTCGGTGAAGCGCATGTACTTCAGTCCGTCGGCGAAGTTCGTCAACTCCACCGGCGCCCCGTCGCGGATGGAGGCGATGAAATCCGACTCGACGCGCCAGCCGCGATCACTCCCGGAGTCGGGTTCGAGGTCAGCGAAGGGCTGCCCATGAGCCGCCCAGGTCGCGCGATCGTCGGGCGTCCAGCGGAGGGTGGCTTTCGTGCCGTACAGGACGATGCCGTTGTACGGCGCCCCGGCGGCGACGGAACTGAACTGGTAGGCGACGCGCGACCCGCTGGCCATCTCGGCGAGGATCCCGAGAGAATCAGGGACCTCTATCGAGCGTCGCTCCCCGGTCTCCGGGTCGATGCGGCTTTCGACTACGACGCGAGCGCTGGCCGAGACGCGGCGGGTGTCGCCAAGCCAACGCTGGACGATCTCGGCGTAAATGCCCATGAGCATCGTGTTATGTCCCGAATAGTCCGTGCGGTGCCGCCACGAAAGGGCGGCATCGCGGTTGAGCCCGGCCCCGTTCGCTACCGTGACGGTCGCCTCCACCACGTCGCCCAGGGCGCCCTCGCGGATGAGCCGCGTGATCGTCGGGCCGAGGCGGAAGTCGAAGGGCGCGGGCACGAGCTGGGCGACGAGGTCCGGCCGGCTGCGTGAGGCTTCGAGCATTTCGGTGGCTTCGGTGGCGTCCATCGCCATGCGCGCCTCACAGAGGACATGTTTGCCCGCCGACAGGGCGGCGACCGTGTAGTCTCGGTGCCGGTACGGCCAGGTGCCGATGCACACCGCATCGAGCTCCCCGTCGGCCAGCAATTCATCGACACTCGCGGCGACGCGGGGAATGCCGAGCGCCCGGGCGACGGCCTCGGAACTTTCGCGTGAGCGGTTGCAGACGCTCACAACTTCCACGTCTTCTACGGCTCGGAAGCCGGGCACATGGCGATCGCGGGTGTTCGCTCCCGCACCAATCAGGCCGATTCGAATCCTCAAGCGTTACCTCCGCGGTCGAGAGGCGACCACGCGGGCATACTGCAATGAGTCATGCGCCAAGCGCTACCCCGCTCGGCGGCGCAGGCGTGTCAGGCGAGCGCGAGCGAATCGACGGCGGCTCCGCGCAGGGAGAACGGACCTGCATGGTCGATCCGGACATCGATGAGGGAGCCAACGCGCGCGGGCGCATCCAGGTGCACAAGCTTGCCGGTTCGGGTGCGCCCGAAGGGTTGCTCGCCGCGCACGCCCTCGACAAGAATCTCTTGCGTGGAGCCGACGTAGGTCTCGTTGATGGCGAGGGAGATGCTCGCTTCAACCACTTCAACACGCTGGAGACGCGCGGCCTTTACGGCGGCTGGGATGTCGTCCTCCATCTTGCGGAAGGCGATAGTGCCGGGCCGCGGCGAATAGGCGGCGACATGGACCTTATCGAACCGCAGATCTTCGAGCAGCGCGCAGGTCTCTTCGAACTGGGCGTCGGTTTCGCCCGGGTAGCCGACGATGATGTCCGTCGTGATCCCGGCGTGGGGCATGAGGTCGCGGACCTCGGCGATTTTGTCGAGATACTCGGACTTCGTATAGCCGCGGCGCATCGATTCGAGGATGGTGTCGCTGCCAGCCTGGACGGGGAGCGAGAAAGACTCCATCACCTTCGGTAGCTGCGCCACCGCTTCCAGGATGCGGTGTGTCATGTCCTTCGGGTACGAAGTGAGGAAGCGGATTCGCTTCAGACGTTCTATCTCCGAGAGCGCCCGCATGAGGTCACCAAGGTCGGGCTGATCGGCAAGGTCGTGTCCGTACGCTTCCACGGTCTGGCCGAGGAGTGTGACTTCGCGCACGCCGTGGAGGGCGAGGTAAGCAACTTCGCGCACAATCTCGTCGAGCTGCCGACTTTTCTCGCGTCCTCGGCGGTAGGGGACGATGCAATAGGTGCAGAACTTATTGCAGCCGTGGACGACGGGCACATACGCGGCCGGGCCTTCGGGAATGGCGTAGGTTGAGGGCCAGAATTCGCCGCCGAGATCCTCGGTAGGACCTTCGACGAGCTGCATGATCCCGTCGAACTGCTGCGGGCGGGCGAAAACATCGACGAACGGGAAGCGCTTTTCAAGGTCATCCGTCTTCAGGCCAACCATGCAGCCCATAACGGCGACCTTCAGCCCGGGGCGTTCCTTCTTCAGGTCCTTGACGCGGCCGAGTTTGGAGTAAGCGCGGTCCTCGGCGTGTTGACGCACGCTACACGTGTTAATGACGACGATGTCGGCGCGTTCGGGCCGATCGGTCGCGGTCATGCCGATGCGGTCGAACCCGGCGGCCAGCTTTTCGCTGTCCGCCTTGTTCATCTGGCAGCCGACGGTCCAAAGGTAATAGCGGTCTGGCATAGTCTAAGTCCAGGTGGCGGAGGGGGAGAGATTCGAACTCTCGACTGAGGTTACCCCCAGTAAGCGCTTAGCAGGCGCCCGCACTAGGCCACTATGCGACCCCTCCGGCCAGTTCATTGTAGGGTCGGGGCCGTGCTTCGGTCACCCGGGCGCGTGTCCTGTTGTGGTCAGCGCGGGGCGACGATTATTGAGAAGTGCCGGCAGTGCGCCGGCCGGGGCCAAGAAGATGCATCCGCAACGACCGCGCACGCTGGACGAGCGGCGCAAGCACCGTCGCTACCCGGTGTGGTTCGAGGCGTCTTTGCGGCCGGCGGAGAACGACGGGGCCGTCCACGTTACATTGGTCGATCTGTCGGGTGGCGGCGCGCTCGTGCACACCGCCGAAGATGGACTGGCCCCCGGCCTCGTTGTTGTGCTCCACGTCGAGGATGCCGATCCCGGCCTGCCGGCGCGCGTGCTTCGCTCGGAACGGGAATGGGACGGGACCCTCTACCACCTCGAGTTCACGTTTATGGACGACCCGGAGCGAGCCGGTTTGCGCGAGTTATTGGAACGGTGCCGGCCCTCGTTTGAAGCACACCAGCGGCGGCTCGCCAGCGCCGGCCGGCGGACCTTGAAACGTTTGGACGAATTCCCGGCCAGCGACGAATAGCCCGAGGGAGTACCAGCGTGGCCCGGCCCGCGGCTGTATGGTGGCGAAAACCGCAGCTGGAGGCCGCCCTGTGCGCTACGGAGTCGCTATTCCCCACGCCAACACGTTCGCCACGCCTGACGCGATTCGCGCGATGGCGCGGGCCGTTGAAGACCTGGGCTTCGATTCGCTCTGGGTGAGCGACCATATCATCGTGCCCGAGGGCTCCGGGTACATCCCGGAGGTGATGGACGAGCCCCTCGCCACGCTCGCCTTCCTGGCATCCGAGACAAGCCACATCACGCTGGGCCTGAGCGTGCTCATCGTCCCCTACCGCGACCCGGTGTTCACGGCCAAGTTCCTGAGTACGGTGGACTATCTGAGCAGCGGCCGGCTCGTGGTCGGCGTTGGGGCCGGCTGGTTGGAGCAGGAGTTCGAGGCGTTGAGCGTGCCGTTCGCCGAACGTGGCCCGCGCACGGATGAGTATCTACGGGTCTACCGGAATCTCTGGGAGACCGATACATCGAGCTTCAGCGGCCAGTTTAAGCGCTACACGAACATGCGCATGTTCCCCAAGGCGGCGCCGAACCGGCGGGGCACGATCCCCATCTGGGTGGGCGGAAATGGGAAGGCGAGCATCCGGCGGGCGGCGGAACTCGGCGACGGCTGGCATCCAATCAACCTCGCACCGGCGGAGTTCGCCGAGCACATGGCGGACTACCGGACGCAGTGCGCCAGGTTCGGCAAGCAGCCGGGGCCGGTCTGCCTGCGCCACATGCCGGGCGGGCGGACGCGTCCGCAGGGCGGCGCCTGGCCGCTTTCGGGGACATCGGCGGAGCAGGCCGCCGACGTACGCTCCTATGCCGCGGCTGGGCTGGATGAACTGATGCTTTCGCTGCCCGCACGCTCGGTGTCCGAACTGCTGACGATGCTGCGTGCGTTTATGCGCGAAGTCGCGCCTCGAGTCTGAGCGGTCCTCACCCGCAACGCGGCTGCCACCCGCGCTCCACCTGGGCGCGGCCCCGCTTGGCGAGGATAGGCAGGGCCGAATACGGCCGGGGTGTCTCTCCGTGGCATTCGGTATCGCGGCCCACCAGCGAACGAAG
>JANXYE010000454.1 GCA_025350285.1 Chloroflexota bacterium | reverse complement strand
CGAGGTGATGCGAGATGGACTCCTCCGCTGACCATGGACTGTCGGCCGACATAAACCACACTTCCTCGCCGTTTATCCAAAAGTCGCGAACGTCGCTCGGGACCCCATTATGGTCACAATACATCGCGAGCATTTCTCGGCCTTGACGGACGGTGTCCGCGCGCATGGCGTTGTACTCACGTTTGAATGCGGGCGAGCGGAACCGGAGGGAGGCGAGAAACTGCGAGAACGAGCGTTCCTCCTCACCAGGAAGCGAGGCGATTCCTTCTGGATAGTTGATCAGTCTAGCTATAACCGGAGACGCGACCGTCTCGAGATCGGTGAGACGATCTTCCATCGATAGCGCCCCACGCCCGTCCATATCGACGTCGAAGTACCCGATCTCGTAAGCGACCGCGGCAACGGATGGCTTCCGGCTGCGCCGTCCAGATTGGAGATCGAGAAAACTTACACTTCCGTCCAAATTACTAAAGGGGCGTAGAAAGAACTGCGGGACAATATGCGCCTTGCGCGTAACGCTCCGGGCGAGATTCGGCTCCTTAACTTTGCGTTCTGTCGGATGCATTCAGCCTACGTTCCAGACTCTCAAGTGGGCACGCCTCACCCGCACTTGTTGTAGCCGCAGTTGCGGCACAACAGACACCCCTCCCCGTAGAACAACACCGCCCCGCAGTCCGGACACCCCACCCCACTCAACACCGCCCGGTCTTGCTTTGTGTACACCGTCGCGGGCGCGTCCGAGGCCGTGCTTGCCACCACCTGGTCCATCGGGATGAGCGCCGGCTGCACCGCCGCCCGGCCCCCATCGAACTTCAACTCCAGCCAGCGGAAGACATAATCCACGATGCTCGTCGCGATCGGAATGCTCTTGTTGGTCGTCGGCCCGCTCGGCTCGAAGCGCGAGTTCTTCAGCTTGCTCGTCAGCTCGTGCAGCGGCACCCCGTACTGGAGCGCGTAGCTCGTCAGCATCGCCACCGTGTCCATCAGCCCCGAGACCGTCGATCCCTGCTTACTGACGTTGATGAACACCTCGCCCGGCGTCCCATCGGGGAAGAGCCCGACGGTCATGTAGCCTTCCTGCTCGCCCACCCGGAACTTGTGCGTGATCGCGTTGCGCTCGTCCGAGAGCTTCCTTCGCACCGGCCCGGCGTGCTCCAGCACCAACGCCTGGGCCGCTTCGACCGCCCGCTCGGCTTCGCTCTTGCCATCCGGCGCCGTGCCTCCTGTCTTTTCGGCGTGCTTCAACACCTGCAGGTCTCGCGATCCGTCGCGATAGATCGTGATCCCCTTGCAGCCCGTCCGGTAGGCGATTTCGTAGGCCGTGCGCACGTCCGCGACCATCGCCTCGTGCGGGAAATTGATCGTCTTCGAGACCGCGTTGTCGGTGTGCTCCTGGAACGCCGCCTGCATGCGTACGTGCCACTCGGGCGCGATTTCGTGCGCCGTCACGAACACGTCCTTCACCCATTGCGGCGCTTCCGCGCGCTCGGCCAGGTGCCCGCCTTCGGCCAGGAAGCGGATAAGCTCGTCGCTGTAGAAGCCCTCCGCGCGCGCCACTTCCTCGAACTGGCGGCTCACCTCGGGGAGTTCCGTGCGCTTCGTCGGGTCATCCTTGTCGAGGTAGTGCGAGCGGATGAAGGCCAGCGCGAAGACCGGTTCGATTCCCCCCGAGCAGTCCGCGATGATGCTCAGCGTGCCCGTCGGCGCGATCGTCGTGCGCGTCGAGTTGCGCATCGGCCGCGGCCCTTCGGCGCCCTTCGGCCCGTAGATGCTGTCGGCCCAATCAGGGAAGTTGCCGCGCACCCGGGCCAGCGCCGTCGAGGCCTCGTCCGATTCCTGCTGGATGAACTTCATCACCTCGCGCGCTGTCTGCATGGCCGCCTCGGAGCAGTACGGGATACGCAGCTCGATGAGCATGTCCGCCCAGCCCATCACGCCCAGCCCAATCCGCCTGATAGCGTGCGAGGTCTCGGCGATCTCCGGGATCGGGTAGTTGTTCATCTCGATCACGTTGTCGAGCAGGTGCACGCAGCGGCGCACGACCTGGCCCAGCCGCTGGTAATCGATCGCCTTCGACCCCGCCGCGCCAGTCACGAACCGCCCGAGGTTGATCGACCCCAGGTTGCACGAATCAAAGGGATAAAGCGGCTGCTCACCGCAGGGATTCGTCGACTCGACCGGCCCCCGCTTCGGCACGGGGTTCGCCCGTCCGTCGTTGATCCGGTCGATGAAGATGACGCCCGGGTCGCCGTTCTTCCAGGCGTTGTTCAGGAGGGTGTCCCAGAGCGCCCGCGCGTTGCGGGTCCCCATCGTCTCGCCACCCCGCGGGTTGATGATGTCGAAGTCGGTGCCGGCCGCCAGCGCCTCCATGAACTTGTCCGTGATCGCGACGCTGATGTTGAAGTTCTGGAGCGTGGTCATGTCCGCCTTCATCGCGATGAAGTGGTCGATGTCCGGGTGATCGACGCGCAGGATGCCCATGTTCGCGCCGCG
>JANXYE010000443.1 GCA_025350285.1 Chloroflexota bacterium | reverse complement strand
GCCTGATTGGCACCGTCGCTCGCTTCCATCTGGTCTTCACGGATGCCACCAAAGGCGAGATCACGCTCCCAGCCCCGGCGTCAGCGGCCGGCCCGGTTTCTTCCACCCGTAGCGACAGCTGATCCGCCGGGACGGCTTCGCCCCACCACGCCGGCCCGCTAGCATGGAATCACTCACCCTCGTCCCAGAAAGGACGCTGGCCGACCGCCAGCGCCACGGCCCATGCCCGAAAACGCCGAAAAGTCTATGGCGCACCTGCTGCGCGTCCTCACACTGCGCCCATCGGGCGCAGACCGCTTCGAGGCCAACACCGAACAGGAAGAGGGGCGGCTCTTTGGCGGCATCGTCCTCGCCCAGTCCGTCGTCGCCGCCGCCGCAACGGTGGAGAGCGGGACCATCCATTCCATGCACGGCTACTTCCTCCGGGCCGGCCGTCCGCTGAAGCCTATCGTCTACCAGGTCGAACGCATCCGCGATGGGCGCAACTTCACCGGTCGCCGCGTCAGCGCCTACCAGGATGGGGCCGACATGATCTTCGAAACCTCCGTCAGCTTTACCACGCCGGAAGAAGGTGTCTCTTACCAGGAGCCGATGCCGATGGCGGTCGCGCCAGAATCGCAGCCGACCTGGTGGGAAACGCTCGCCCCCGCTCCAGACCAACAGCGCGAACGCATCCGCCGCGACTGGGTGAACCCGATCGACGTCCGTGCCGGCGAAACGGGCGGCATCCGCGGCATCACAGAGCGCCTCCCGCACCGCAAAGTGTGGGGTAGGCCCGTCCTCCCGCTGCCCGAGGACCCGACCATCCACGCCGCCGCAATGGCCTACTTCAGCGATAGCGGCATGATCGCGACCGTTGCCTCCGTCTTCGGTATGTGGCAACCGGGTGGCGCCACCGCCAGCCTCGATCACGCCATCTGGTGGCACCGCCCGCCCCGCTTCGACGATTGGACGCTCTACGTCACCGATAGCCCCGTCGCCCACGGCGCGCGCGGTCTCACCTGGGGCGGCATGTATTCGAAGGACGGCGTCCGCGTCGCCTCGGTCGCGCAGGAGGGACTCTTCCGCCGCGCCCCGAAGCCACCAGCCTGATTGCATCAGGGCTCAGCTGAGGGGCCGGGAACCGCGGTCTGCTACCCTTCGTTCATGGAAGAAGACCGCGTCTCCTGGTTCCCGCTCGCCGCGCGCGAAACGCTCTCCCCCGAAACCCGCGCCCTCTTCGAACAGCTCGATGAGAAGCTTGGCTTCGTGCCGAACGTTTTTCGCGCCTTCGCCTGGCGCGAACCACGTTTCGCCAAGTGGCGCGCGCATTTCGAAGACTTGATGCAGCCCACTGCCGGTCTCGGCAAGGCCGAACGCGAGATGATCTCGGTCGCCGTTTCGATGCGGAACCAGTGCCTCTACTGTCTCGTCGCCCACGGGTTCGCCCTCCGCGCGCTTACGAGAGACCCCGTCCTCGGCGACCGCATCACCATCGACTATCGCCGCGCCGGCCTCAGCGAACGCCAGGTGGCGATGCTCGATTACGCCGTCAAGATCACGCTTGAACCCGCCGCCTGCGGCCTGGACGACATCGAGGTACTGCGCGGACACGGCTTTATCGATGAGGACATCTGGGACATCGCCGAGGTCGCCGCGATGTTCAACTTCACGAACAGGCTCGCCAGCGCGACCGGTATGATCCCCAACCACCAGTACCACGCGATGGCTCGCTGACGTACGCCCATCAGGGGAAACCCTGACGAAACCACTGGACAGCGCCGAACCTTACTGTTGCAGAATGGTGGATACATGGCGCGTATGAAGGGCAACCGGGGGACACGGGGCTTCCAGCTCCCGCCTGTCGAGGTGCCCGTCACGTTCGCTGGCCTTGAGCCTCCCGTTGGAAGCGAGCCCCCACGCAAGATCCGCTGGTGGCCCGCCCTCATCGCCGGGCTGGTCCTCGCCGTCATCGTGGCTGGCGGCGTCTTGCTCGCTCTGCGAAACGACCGCGACGTTTCGAAAGCCGAACCCACCGAGCCAGCCACCCCGGCCACGATCGCGCGAAAAACAGCAACTCCTCCAGCGCCGAGCCTTACGGCGACATCCAACGCGTCGGCTCCGGCCACGGCCACCAGCGGGCAGGCAACCCCGTCCTCCACCGCCAGCCCTACCCCCACGGCCACTCGCACATTGTCCCCGCCCCCCAGCGCAGCGGCGACTCCCGACGGGCCCCCGCTCCGCCGGACGCGCTACGTCGTCCAGTCCGGCGACGGTTGCGAAGTCATCCGTATGAAGTTCCGCTTCGCGAACGCCGACTTCGCCGACTTCCAGGTGGCGATGGGTGCGCTCTCCGGCCGTTCGGCGGCCAGCCGCTGCGTCGTGAACGCTGGCGATGTCCTCTGCGTCCCAACCCAGAGTGACCTCGCCGGCCTCAGCGCCCTGGTCAAGGACGACAGCTGCCTGGCCGGCAGCTAACGGCCGCGGTGCGGGGCAACGGGATGCCCCTCGCCGCCAAGCCGTGAGACCTCATGCCCAGCGGCCAGGACAGCGGATGAAAAACCACGGCTGGCTCCTCTCGCCCGTCCTTCCGGGGAAGGAGGAGATTGGTTGGGGGTGAGGGCTTACCGCCCAGCGAACCTATATTCAGAGCCGAAGGGCCGGCTGTGGGGACAGCGCCGACCGGTACTCCCAGCCATCGAGGTCCGGCGGCGTCAGCCCGATCTGGGTCATCGTCGTGCGTACCTGACCCCGATGTTCGATCCCGTGATACAGCGCGTGCAGGAGCACGAAGCTCGCGTTGACCACATCGACCTGGCCCTCCGACGGCGGCAGAGACACAGCATGGTCGCTCTCCAGATTCAGGGCCGCCACGAGCAATTCCTCGCTGCTCCGTTCACTGAGCTTCCGCAGGGCGGCGAAGTCCCACCATGGCCCTCGCATCGCCGCCGCCCGCGCTTGGAGGACCGTGTCGCCGCTCGCCAGCCGCCAGAGGAAAACGTCTTGGCTCCCAATCGTGTGGACCAGCGTCCGCCGGATAGAACCGAAGGTGCCCGCCACCCGCCCATCGAGCTCCGCCTCGGTCAGCTCCGCGCAGGCATCAAGCAGTCGCTCGTTCGCCCAGCGGTTGTACCGGAACATCTCGCCCAGCGGTTCGTTCAAGGGTTCTCCGCGCGGACTGTTTCACGATGTACGCAGGACAACCAGCCCCCTCTCCCGCGAAGTCGGGAGAGCCGGTCGGGGGTGAGGGGCCTACTGGCCGCCAGCGGCAGCTTCAACCGGGATGTGGCCGAGGTCCGGCCGTCCCGTGCGGTCACCTTCGAGGCCGTTCCGCAATAGCCCAGGGAGTTCGGCGTCCGACGTGCTCACGAGCTTTTCGATCCAGCGGTGGAAGAGTTGCCCGCCGCCTTCGTTTCGGCCGAAGAGCACGCTTTTTTTGGCCCCCGTGGCCAGCGATTTCTGGATGCGCAGGCCCGTGTAGTAGTCCTCTTCGCCCACAACCTTCCCCAAGAAGGCCATGCGCGCCGCGATCTCCTCCGGCTTGTCATCTTCCGGGTTGCCGGGCTGGATGAAGTTCTGGGTGGTGACCGATTCGCCTACGGACTTGCCCGGGAACATCATCGAAACCA
This sequence comes from Chloroflexota bacterium, assembly GCA_025350285.1. Lineage (GTDB taxonomy): Bacteria > Chloroflexota > Dehalococcoidia > Tepidiformales > Tepidiformaceae > JANXYE01. The sequence goes on along the minus strand of JANXYE010000443.1, from coordinate 215 downwards.
TGTATCCGCCCGCGCCCCCGCCGGCGATCGAGATGTTCGGGAAGATCGTCCAGACCCCCGGCGTGAGCTCATCCGTCATCCACTCGCCCTCCGGCTTGTCCATCAGCTTCTCATAGCCCCGCGGCGAAACCATCCGCACGTGAGGGCCGTAGGCGTAGTAGTCCGCCTGATAGGCCGAGTCCGGGCCGAACGAATTCTTGTGCAGGATAGGGATG
>JANXYE010000441.1 GCA_025350285.1 Chloroflexota bacterium | reverse complement strand
GAGATCGACCGTCACGCCGGGCAGAGATGTGAGGTGCACTGCCCCACGCGTGTACTTGCGCTCGACGTACGACCCGTCCAATTGGCGCACCCAGGTGGTCAGCGAACGATTGCGCGGGTCGATCCGCCAGATCTCGCCGTCTCCGCGTTCCTGGTAATCGCGCAGCCTCGTCTCAAGGTCGTACCCTTCGGCGGGAGGCGACCAGACCTCAATAACGAGCGGCAACGGCTCCGAGTATGCCTCCACGCCAGTGTCCTCCCAGTGAGGTTCCATTGCTTCCGCGGTGATTACAACCGCGTCGGGAATGTAGTGAGTCCCGTTCGGGATGCGCAGCCGGGCCTGGTTGGTGGCGCACTGATACGCTGCTAGCGGCAGCTGCCGCTGCAACTGGAACGCCAGGACACTCGCGACGCGATTGTGAGCGTTGGTCATGTACGGCTTCCTCCTGAGTTCTCCGCACACGAGTTCCCAGCCGCTCTTGAAATCCTCTACCGCCAACCTCAGATAGGTGGCTTCGCTGACGGGCATGGTGTTCGCTCCGGCCTGAGTATAGCCGCCAAGCGGTCGTGACTGCCGAGCACTCGCGTCGCCGGAGGCCAAAGCACACCGACTCAAGCGCGGACAGCGACATTCACGAATATCGCTAGCGCCATTGTCGCGATGATCCCGATCGAGTAGGCCACAACGGCGGCCCTGACGGACCGCCGCGTATTGTACATCCCGCTGCTCGAAGTTCCTGATCAGCAGCCTGGGCAACGGGATTTCCACGACGACCGGCATGAATGACGCCGCCGCTAGCATTCCGCTGCGTTCGCCTACGAAAACCCCACCCGCTCCGGGTGCGGCGTCACCGTCCCGCTCAGGTCCGTCGGGCCGCTGTACAGGAGGCTGTACTTGCGCTCCGCGAAGAGCCACTGGCCATCGACTCGCACGTACTGGTCGCGGTAGTAGCCGATGCCGTGGTTGCGGCTGCCGTCCGCGCGATGCATGTACTCACTCAGGTACCAGCGCCCAGTCGCCCGGTCCCCATCCACGGACGTGATCACGCCCGAGTGGACGATCTGCACGACGAACGGGAAGGTCGGCATAATCTGGCTCCAGAAGGCGACGATCTTGTCCCGCCCTTCGACGCGCATCTGGCCGAGGTCCCAGACGCCATTGGCGGCCCAGGTGGCGCCCCAGTCTTTGGCATCGACTCGGTTGACGGCGTCAGCGTAGCGTTCAACGAGCTGGCGGATGGGTCCGTACTGGTCTTCGGGCGTCATGGGCAATCTCCAGTGGCAAAGTGCGGGCACTGTACCGCGCCCGCGGCCAATGAGCACGGAAAACTGGCCGGGCGTTCAGGAAAGGATGCGCCGCAGGGTCGCCATTTCGATGGCGGTGCGGGCGGACTCTTCCCCTTTGTGGCCGTCCTTGCCGCCGGCCCGGTCCAGCGCCTGCTGCACGTTATCGACGGTGAGGACGCCGAAGATGACGGGCACGCCCGTATCCTGCGAGACCCGGCCGATACCGTCGGTCGCCCCGCCCGCGACATATTCGAAGTGGGCCGTCTCGCCCCGGATGACAGCCCCGAGGCAGATGACGGCGTCGAACTTGCCGCTCTGGGCAGCCCAGCGGGCGGCGGTGGGCACTTCGAACGCGCCCGGCACCCAGGCGGTCGTGATGTCGTCTTCCTTGAGGCCGCATTCGCGCAGGGTCGAGACGGCCCCTTCGAGCAACTTCCCCGTGATAAAGCTGTTCCAGCGCGCCACAACAACCGCCACCCGCAGCCCCGATCCATCGGCCGAACCTTCGATCACCGGCATTGGTGGCCCCCGTGGCAACCGCACTCCGGCGAAACCGGCTCCCCTCGCCCGCGCACGGGAGAGGGGCTGGGGGTGAGGGACCGCGGCCCGGCGACCGAACCGGCCGGGCGTTCGTGCCTCCCCTCAGCAAAATTCGGCCCATAGCGCATCATTGCGCCCCGCCGGCGAGGGTTTCGAGGCCGTCCAGCAGATGCCCCATCCGCTTCCGCTTCGTCTCCAGGTAACGAATGTTGTGCGGGTTGGGAACGGACTCTATCGGCAGCCGTTCGACCACTTCCAGTCCGTAACCTTCGA
>JANXYE010000418.1 GCA_025350285.1 Chloroflexota bacterium | reverse complement strand
GCCGATGTCCGAGTGGTTCGTGCGCGGGACTGAGCCGCGTGAGCGAGAGCGGTACTACGCACGCGACGCCGACGGCCAGATCCGCATTGCCCCGCCTCCTGAAGCTCGAGCGTGGGCCAGCGATGCGGGCTTTGCTCTGGAGTCGCCGGCCAGCCCGGTGGCGGGAGGCTCCTCGGCGGTGCGGGTGGTGCAACCGCCGTCGGGCAGCATCCTCTTCTTATCGCCCGAGTTGGCCTCACAGCGGCTCCTGCTGCGGGCGACGGCCGCGGGGGCGAGTTCGATCGAACTACGCGTCGATGGCGGCCCGCCAACCCGGACCGACGGTTCAGACGCGAGCGTGCCCTGGGTACTCGAGGCGGGAACCCACCGAATCGAAGCGACAGCGGTGTTGGCTGACGGCAGCCGGGCCAGCTCAACGGCAACCTACGAGGTGAGAGAACGATGATCACGCAGACATGGAACCGTATTCGGGCGGCCGTCCACCGGAACCCGCTCGTCTGGGCCGTATCGGGGGCCTTGATGGTTACGGCGGGCGTGCTCGCCGTCGTCCTCACGAGTGACGGCGATGACGGGGCGCCAAAACCGGCTCAAGAGTCCGGCTTCGCGGTCACGCCCGCGGGGGATGCCGTCCCGCGCCTGGCGCCGATAACGGTCCACTTCGAAAACCGGCCGACCGAACGCGACGGGTCGAAGATCCTCCAGGTCGAACCGGCGACCGAGGGCGACTACGCCTGGATCAACGACCAGACGCTCCTCTTTCAGCCGAAGTTCCCCGGGCTCTTACGCGGCAAGGCGTACACGCTGAGCGTCGCCGCCCGGCCTGAAGCCGGCCTGGCCGAGCGCTTCCAGCGCACAATCACCACCGAAGGGCTGCTCAGCGTGGAGAGCGTCATCCCCGCCGCGAACGACATGGAGGTGCCGGCGGGGGCCCAGATCCTTGTCCAGTTCAGCCGCTCGGTCGCGCCGCTGACCCTACTCAGTGCGCGATCTACCGCACCGGTGGTGACGTTCGAACCCGCACTCCCGGGCAAAGGCGAGTGGCTCAACACATCGCTCTACCGGTTCGTCCCCGATGGGATCGCCCCGAACACGCGCTACAAAGCCCATATCGCGGCAGGACTCACCTCCGCCGCTGACGGGGTCCTCAAAGCGGACTTCAACTGGGAGTTCGCGACCTACGGGCCGGCGCTCGCGAAGGTCGTACCGGACGCGGGCGCGAAGTTCGCCGGCCTGCGCCAGCCGGTAGAACTCACCTTCAACCAGGCGATGGAGCGGGCTTCGGTGCAGGCTGGCTTCACGCTGCGGGCGGCTGACGGAAGCGCGGTGGCGGGTTCGCTGGCGTGGACGAAGAGCGACACCGTCGCCACCTTCACGCCGGCGCAGGACTTGAAGCATTCGACGGTCTACACGGCCAGCATCGCGAAAGGCCTGACGGGCGCGGCCGGCGGGGCCACGAGCGTTGGTCGCGACGTGGCCTTCACCACGGTGGGATTGCCGGGAGTCGCGAGCACTCAGCCAGTGCGGGGCGAGGCGAGCGCCGGCCGCTTCGGCGTCTCCATCCAGTTCAGTAACCCGATGGATGTCGATACGCTCCTCGACAAGATCTCGATAAGCGGCATCGACGCGGACACGGTCGGTGCGGGCACCTACGTCTACGAGCAGTACTTGAGCGTGAACACCCCGCTCCGCCCATCCACCAGCTACACCGTGACGCTTGCGGCGGGCGCCCTGGACCGCTACGGGCAGCCGCTCGCCGCCTACAGCTGGTCGTTCACCACTGGCGGCCTCGGAAGTTCCGTGAGCCTCGCTATCCCGAACGTCATCGGCACCTACGCCGCTTCGGCCGAGCCGATCCTGTTCTTCCATACGACCAACCGGCCGAGCGTGACGTTCACGCTTTACCCGCTGACGAAGGACGAAGCGCGCTACCTGCAGGTCCGCAACTACATCCCGCACAAGCAGGGTACGGAGGACTTCAACCCCTCGTTGGCGCCACGTCGAATCTGGACGGCTGCCGTACAGGCGGCCGCGAATACCGTCGCCCTGAACTCAACCTCCATCTCCGGCGGCGGGCCCCTGCCCATCGGCGACTACTACCTGAGCACGGGCGGGAGCGGCTTTAACTCCGAGTTCGCCTTCAGCGTGGTCGATACCGGGATCGTGCTGAAACGGTCCTCGAATGAGTTGCTGGCCTGGGTGATCGACCTCGACAGCGGCAAGCCGGTCGTGGGCGTGACGGTGACCGCCGACGGCGAGGACATCGACGGCGCCCACGACCGCACCACGGATGCGGACGGCACGGCCACCTTCGCGATCAAGCAGCTCTCCGACGCGGATGTCTTCTCGGGAAAGGGGGGCGTGACGGGCGGGGTGGTCCGCGTCATGGGCGGTGGGCGCTACGGCGTGGCGACGCAGCAGTGGCAACAGGGCACATCTCCCTACCAGCTCGGGATCCCGCTGGAGTACGGGAGCATCCGCAAGTTCGTGGGCTATCTGTACACGGAACGGCCGATCTATCGGCCGGGTGAGGATGTCTCCTTCAAAGGCGTGGTCCGGCGCGATGACGACGCTCAGTACACGGTTCCGGAGGCCAACCCGGGCCTGGACCTTATCATCATGGATTCGCGGGGCAAGCAGATTCTCAAGAACGCGGTAACGCTGAACGAGTTCGGCACGTTCGCATCGACGTTCACGCTGCCAGCGACGGCCGACACGGGCGACTACGGCCTCCAGGTCGTCTGGCACCCGCGCGCCGACATTAACTTTGCCGTCGCGGGCACGAGCTTCCTGGTGGCGGAGTTCAAACGCCCCGAGTTCGAAGTGATCGTCGATACCGGGAAGGATTCCTACGCGAACGGCGACACGATAGACGCGAGCGCCGCGGCCGCGTTCTTCTTCGGCGGGGCGGTGGTGGGGGCGAAGGCGGACTGGTCGGTGCTCAGCACACCGTTCGGCCTGCGGGTGAAGGGGTATGAGCGCTTCTCCTTCGCGGATACGGATATCTACCGCTTCGACATCGTCCGTTCGAACGTCGTGCGGGACCCGGTGCGTGCGCGGGGCAGCGCCGTGACGGGCGCCGATGGCGTCGCGAAATTCGCCGTCCCGGCCGCCCTGCGCGGCGATGAAGGCGCGCAGCGGTTCACGGTCTCCACGACCGTGACCGACACCAACGGCCAGGCCGTCGCGAACAGCACGACCGTGACCGTGAATCCAGGCAGCTTCTATGCGGGCATCAGCCCGGCCGACTACCTCGCCACCGCCGGTCAGCCGGCCGAGGTGAACGTCGTGAGCGTGGACACCGACGGCAACATCGTGCCGAACAAAGCCGTCGTCGTGAAGGTCTATGAGCGTACCTGGGTGACCACAAAGGAGCAGACTCCGGAAGGAGCACGCCGCTACCGTAGCGACCCCGTGGACAAGCTAATCGACACGCGATCGACGGCGACGAACGCGAAGGGAGAGGGCTCGGTCACGGTGAAGCCAGCGAAGGGCGGGGCGATCCGGCTCGTGGCGGAGATTACAGATGAAAAGGGGCGGACGGCGCGCAGTTCGACCTATCTCTGGGTGAGCAGCGGCGAGTTCGCAAGCTGGTACGTGAGCAACGACGACACGATCAAGCTCATCGCCGACAAAGACCAGTATAACGTGGGAGACACGGCCGAGATCCTCGTGCCCGCGCCGTTCGCCGGGGCAAGCGGCCTCGTGACCGTCGAGCGCGGGAAGATCCACACGCAAACAACCCAGAGCTTCCCCACGAACAGCACGCGGATCAGCGTGCCGATCACGGACCGGAGCATCCCGGATGTCTTCGTCTCGGTGGTGCTCTACCGGCCGCCGACCGACGCGGATCCGGTGCCGCGCTTCAAGGTTGGCTACGTCGAGCTGAAGGTCTCCACGGAGCCGCGGAAACTTAACGTCAGCATTCAGCCGGACCGCCAGCAGGCGAAGCCCGGCGACAAAGTGCACTACGACATCCGCGTGACGGATGCGCGGGGCAAGGGAGTGAAGGCCGAGGTCTCGGTGGCGGTGGTCGATAAGGCCGTGCTTTCGCTGGCCGACGACCGCAACCCGGACGGGCTCGGCGCGTTCTGGTTCGAACGCGGGCTGGGCGTGATTACCGCTTCGTCGCTGGCCGTGTCCATCAACCGTTCGAACGATGTCATCTCCGAACCAAGGCAGGGCGGGAAGGGCGGCGGCGGCCTCGACAGCGACCGCGTGCGCCAGGACTTCCGCAACACGGCCTACTGGCAGGCGCAGCTCGTCACCGGGGAGGATGGTGCGGCGAGCGTCGATGTGACGATGCCCGATAACCTCACGACCTGGCGGATGCAGGTCCGCGCGATCAGCGGCAACGCGCTGATCGGCGAGGGCAACAACGAACTGCTCTCCACCCAGCCGCTGCTTCTGCGGCCGGCGCTCCCGCGCTTCCTGCGGGTCGGCGATCAGGTGACCTTGCGCCTGCTCGTGCGAAACGCCACCGACAAAGCGACCGACGTTGCCGTGACGCTGGCCGCCCAGGGCATCGACGTGCCCGGCGACACAAATCGCAAGACCAACGTCGGGCCCGGCGAATCGAAAACACTGGAATGGCCGGCGACGGTCTCGGTGGAAGGTACGGCGAGTCTCAAGTTCTCCGCGAAGAGCGCAAACGGACTCTCCGACGCCGTGGTCCAGGAACTCCCGGTCGCTCTCGATGTAACTCCGGAAACAACGGCGACGGGTGGCGTGGTGAAGGGCTCCGCGCTCTTCGAAGCCATCTACCTGCCCGGGTACGCGCTAACGAAGCAGGGGTCGCTTGACGTGTCGGTACAGCCGACTCTGACCGGCGTCCTGAGCGGCGAACTCGCCGCGTTCGGCCCGCCCCCGCGGAGCGTCGATGAATCCACGATTGATGTCGCCGCACGGATGGTCGCGACGGTAGCGGTGCGACAGGCCGAAAAGAGCGCGGGCACGGCGTCCA
>JANXYE010000356.1 GCA_025350285.1 Chloroflexota bacterium | reverse complement strand
CTGAAGCGTGGCGGAGAGGGCAGTCAGAAAGGCGAACGACAGCAGAAACGGACGAGCCCGCCGCCGCTTCATGTGGCTGGTTGTTGGGCGCACGGGCGAACCTCGAAAGGGTCTTCTCTACCGCGGAGGATGCGGCCTCCTTGGGGCGGTCCGGTGGCGAGTTCGTGGCAAATGCGTGTCAGGGCGCTCACGCTCGGGCGGGCCGTGTCGAACGTTTTGCTCTGCGTTTACGAAACTTGCCATCAGCCGTTCACGGCGCGTGGTCGAATGTTCAAGTGGGAAGATCGACCCGAAGACGCTTCCCAAGGTGGGACGGGACACCTCGCTCGTCGGGCTGGGGTACGATTGGGCTGTGACAATCGACTCAGGGGTGCCACGCTCGGCCGCCGCAACCGGGCCCGAACCGCTCGGCGCGGAGTTGGCTGAGCGGCTGACCGTCGCGCGGATGCCGGATGGCAGCCCGGAGGTGTTCGCCACCATCCAGGGCGAGGGCGCGTCGCAGGGAGTCCCGAGCACCTTCTTGCGCCTGGCCGTCTGCAATCTCCGCTGTAGCTGGTGCGACACGGCCTACACCTGGGATTGGAAGCGCTATGCGCGGGCGGAACAGACGAGGACGGCCTCGGCCGGGGAGCTTGTGGCAAGCATCGCCGCGCTGGCGCCGAGGAACGTTGTCATCACCGGAGGGGAGCCGCTCATCCAGCGACGCCAGCTCGTGCCGCTGGCCAGGGAACTCGTTGCCCTTGGGCGCCGGATCGAGGTCGAAACGAACGGCTCGATCGCGCCCGGGCCACTGGCGGAGTTCGTGGCGCAGTTCAACGTTTCGCCGAAACTCCTGTCGTCAGGGAACGAAGGGCTACGGACGATCCGTCCGGAGGTGCTCCGTGCGTTCGCTGATCCCAGCGTCAACGCGTTCGCCAAGTTCGTGGTCAGCAACCCCGAGGATGTGGACGAAGTAGACACGATCGTGCGGGAAGCCGGATTTCAGCCAGAGCACGTCATCCTGATGCCCCAGGGCACGACCGCCGCCGAACTGAACGAGCGTGGGCGCTGGCTGGCCAACGCCTGCGTAGCCCGCGGTTACCGGTTCAGCACCCGGCTGCACATCTTCCTCTGGGGCGACAAACGCGGCGTGTGAACGCCTACTGGCCGCCGGCGGGCACGAGTTCGCGCTCGGGAAGTTCGAGCAGCGGGCGCTCAAGCAACCGTTCGTCACGGACGGAGACGCCAGCGGTGAGCGTGAGGAAGACGACCGTCCCAATGAGAATAGCCACGCCAGCGAAGTAGAAGGCGGCGGACGTATCGAAACGGTCCGCGAGTTGGCCGCCCACCAGAGATCCCACGACGATCCCGAAGCCGTTGGCCATCGAACTCAGCCCAAGCAGGGTGCCCATCCCCACCTTGCGGCCCGCAACCACCTGGATTGCCCCGCCCGACGCGTTCGCCAACGAGTTCGCCGCGCCCATGGCGAGCATGATGATCAGCACCAGCCAATACACATTCACAGCCCCCATCGCGAACATGAGGAGGCCGAGGCTGGACACTCCGGCGGCAACAAGCAGACGCCGATCCTTGCGGTCAGCGAGGACGCCAAACAGCGGCTGGCAGATTCCGGCGGTGATGTCCTGGGTCGAAAGGGCGAGCCCGATGAGCAGCGCGCTCGCGCCGATGTCCTCGTCCAGCCGGAGCGCGAGGAAACTGAACGAAGCCCCGGCCGCGAGCGAGATGATGGCCGTATTGAGGATGATTGCGGCGACGAGGCGCTGCCGGAGCGCATCGAGAAAGCCGACTTGCGGGTCGCTACCGCGGCGGGCGGAAGCGTCACGTGGGGCATTTCGGGGCAGCCACCAGAGCACGATGAACGCGGACAGGGCCATCATCACGGCCATCGTGACGAACACCGGCTTGAAGCCGAAGAAGTCTCGGATGATGCCGGCCACGAGCGGGCCCGAACCGAAGCCGATGATGTCGGCGGTAGAGAACACGCCGATCCACCGCCCTTCGTGGCCCGGCGGCGTCATGTCGCCCACGTAGGCGCGGGCGACGGAGAAGATGGCGCTGGTGCCGAGGCCGCTGAGCGCGCGGAAGGCGATCACCTGGTAAACGCTATCGGCGGTGAGGTAGCCGAGTGCGGCCACCATATAGATGAGCAGCCCGCCGATGATGAAGGGCTTGCGTGGCCATTTGTCCGAGAGGCGGCCGACGAACGGCCCGACGATGGCCTGGACGATGGCGAACGAGGAGAACGTGAGGCCAAGAATCTGCTTGCTCGCGCCGAGCTCCTTGGCGTACGTGGGGAGCAGCGGGCTGACCATCGAAATGCCCATCGTCGCGACGAAAATCGCGAGCAGGAGCGCCAGGAAGGGTCGTGAGAGCACACCGGTCAGCCTAGCAGCAAAGGCCCGCCGGGGATCGCGAATCGCAAATCGCTGGTACACTGCGGCTCGATGAAGCACAGCAGTGGGGCGTTTTCGCTTGGCATCGAACGCGGCGTGGACGGGTTTTCGGCGGCCTGGTGCCTGGACATGCCGGGCTCGTACGCACTCATCCCGCCGGGCACCGACCCGATTGAGCGGGCCGGGCTGGCGATGCTCGAATTCGCGGCGTGGTCGCACAACCGGGCGGCCGAGAAGCTCACGATCGACCACGAGCACATCGTCGTCGCCCAATCGCTCGACACCGGGGAGGACGTGCGCGGCGGCGACAGCTCGGCCTTCTTCCTGCACGATGGCGAGCCGGCGGCGGCGCGCGAGTTCCCGATGTGGGCGAACGCCCACGACCTCGCGCTCGATGAACTGCGGGACCTGGCCCAGTCGCTGCCGGCGGCGGTGATGGACCACCCGCTCGCGACCGGAGGCCGGAGCATCCTCTCCGTGGTCGTGCACGCGGCGGCGACGGAGCGCTGGTACGCGGCCAACCTGACGGGGAAGGATGGCCGCCGCGGAGACGGGAAGCCAGACCCGATACGCGAACTCCAGGACGCGCACCGCTATCTGCAAGAGGCAGTCTGCGATGTGGCGCCGGGCCTGCGCGTGAAGCGGGACACCTCCCCGCGCCACCCGCTGGAAGAATGGTCCGTACGGAAGACGATGCGGCGCTCCGTCTGGCATCTGCGCTACCACGCCGCGGAGCTGCGCCGGGCGATGTCCGGGCTGTGGCTGGCGTAGGGCGTTCGCTCAGGCGGCGTTACCGGTTGCCGCTCGATCCACCCCACCGATGCTCAAAGCGGGTGAAGGCGAGGGCTTCCCCATACTCTGCGACGTTGTCGGCTACGTTGACGATTAGGCAGCGCTCCGTCCCGCCGTTGAGGGGACCTCGCAGACCGCGACCGATCATCTGCTGATACAGGCCAGGGCTATACACAGGTCGAGCGACTATTAAGGCCCGCGTTTCCGGCGCATCGAATCCCGTCGTAAGGACACCGTAGTTCACGAGCACTCGCACCTCCCCAGAACGAAACGAGTCCACGGCATGACGGCGCGCACCTGATTCGGTGTTTGAGGAAATGGCCCGCGCGCAGGCCACGAGTCAAGCTCATCGTCGAGCCCGAGCCCATCATGCTGAGCGACATTCCCCGTGAGCCGCGTGACGAGATCTTGCGCCTGGGCAAGCCGATTAGGCACCAGGCCTTCAACCTTCACGCACGGATCGACGTGAACAGCACCCCCCACTGTTACTTCCGCACACACGATCGCGGCATCGTCCTCTGGACCGCGATGCGCCTGGGGCTTGCCCGGGGG
>JANXYE010000325.1 GCA_025350285.1 Chloroflexota bacterium | reverse complement strand
CCGGCTGGTACGCCTTCGACCGGGCCTTCCACGTTCGCGGCTGAGTATGTCCCGTGGCGTCACCCTCGCGCGATGAGGCTGCACCGACCTCGCGCGGGCCGCCCGGCCGCAAGCTCCCCAAAGACCGCTCCGTATCCGTCGTGGCTGGGATTGGCCACGCCAGATCGAGAGGGAACCGGCAATGCTAGCTGCGAGTCGCGAAACGAGCGGTCCGTTCACGTCCGTGCCACGCTCGGGCCTACGCAAATCTGAGGCACACCCAGCACGTTCGGGCCGGGTGACTGTGGCGGGCGGCCGTGACACACTCCTCGCTATCTTTTGGATAGCCACCGGAGGTCCTCCATGCCCTACGCGTCCAGCGAAGAACTGCTCGTCGAATTCGAAGAAAACATCCTCACGATTACGCTGAACCGCCCGGACCGCATGAACGCGATCAGCGGCCCGATGCTCAGCGCCCTCTCCGACACCCTGCAGACGGCGAACATCGACCCAGACGTGCGGGTGATCGTGTTCACCGGCTCGGGCCGCGGCTTCTGTGCCGGCCTGGACCTCAAAGATCAGATGGCGAGCGGCAGCAACGCAACCGGACGCGCCGGGTACCGTCTGTTCGACCTGCACAACAGCCCGCCGATCGTCATCAACCGCATGGATAAGCCGATGATCTGCGCCCTGAACGGCGCGGCGGCCGGCTACGGCATGGACATGGCCCTCGGCTGCGATATCCGCATCGCGAGCGAGCACGCCAAGATGGGCGCGGTGTTCGCCAAGCGCGGCGTCCTCCCCGAGTCCGGCGGCTGCTGGTACCTGCCGCGCCTTCTCGGCTGGGCGAAGGCGGCCGAAGTGGCCTTCCTCGGGGAAGTCCTGGACGCCCAGCGATCGCTCGAACTTGGGCTCGTGAACAAGGTCGTCCCTCATGACCAACTCATGCCCGAGACGATGAAGATGGCCCGGGCGATAGCCAAGAACGCGCCGCTCAGCGTGCAGTCCACCAAGCGCATGATGCGCCTCGGGATGGACGAGCCGTTCGAAGCGGCCGTCGACCACATCTACCTGCAACTGCTCCCGCTCTTCGGCTCGGAGGACTTCAAGGAAGGGCTTTCCTCTTTCGCCGAGCGCCGCGAGCCCGTCTTCAAGGGGCGCTAAACGAAGCGTTCAGCCGCCAAGATGCCGAGGGGCCAAGGCGGCAAGGGGGCAAGGGGGCAAGAACGTTGAGGGCGCCGTGCCCGAGCAGTCGATAGAGTTCCCGCCGCCGCAACCAACCTCAGACTTGGCATCTTGGCTCCTTGGCGGCTAATTGTTCCCTACGCCCCGGACGCCCGGATATCCGGCAGGGACTCCGGCAGGTCCGTTACCGGCCGCGTGGCGCCGGAAATGCTAATGTCGAAAAGGTCGCCCCAGGCCGCCTCGTAGTAATCGCCGGGGCCTTCGTCCTCCGCCTCCCAAACGAGCACGACCTGCGGTTCGTCTTGCGGGGCGTTGACCCAGTACTCGCCGAGCAGCGTGGCCTGCCGCGGGTGCTCGAATGTCCGGCGGCGCTCGAACGCCGTCAGACCCTGGAGCACGTTCGTGCCGGGCCTGAACTTGAAGTACGCGACATACAGCGCCACCGGCGAAGTATAGGCAGTGGCGCTCGCAGGCGCCGCGCTACCGTTTCGGGGCGCGGTCGAAGGCCGTTGCCACGGCTTCCCAGGCGGCTTTTCGCTGGTATCCCGCGTCCAGGGGCAGCGGCCGGGCGTGGGCGCCGTCCTTGCGCGGGTAGGAGCGGTCTATCCAGCTCGTGCGGTCTGAGAGGCCCCAGGTCGTGACCATCTTCACCGCTGGCTCGGCCAGCGCCACACCCAGGTAGTCGCGGTAAACGCTCGCGACCGCGGCGTCGCGCGTCCTTGCGTCCTGTGGGAACGCCGTATCGTTCACGTCCAATTCGGTAACGAAGAGCTGCAGCCCCATCGCCGCGAGTTCGCCGAGGAACTTTGAGTAGCCCGTGGCGTCGAATTCCGCCCACCTCGGATTGTTCTGCAAGAGATGGGCCTGGAGGCCAGCGGCCTGGATGGGAGTCCCACTATCCTTCAGCCGTCCGATGAGGCGCAGGAAGTCAGCGCGTTTCCTCGCCGCCCCGGGGTCGTTTTCGAAGCCGTACTCGTTGAGCGTCAGAACGGCCGTCGCGTCAGCTTCACGCGCCGCCACGAATGCCCGCGCGATGTACGCCGGCCCCAGCAAGCGGAGCCAGGGAGATTCTTCGCGCAGACCGTCGTCACGGTCGCTGAAGGGGTCGAGGGGCTCGTTGACGACGTCCCAGCTCCCTACCCGGCCGCTGTAGCGCCCGGCCACGGCGGCGATGTGTGCGTCAAGGAAGCCACCCGCCGTCTGCTCGTTCGCTACTCCCGCGAACCAATTGGGCAGTGCCTGGTGCCAGGCAAGCGCGTGGCCGCGTACGAGGATGGTGCGGGCGCCCGCCCAGGCGATGAGGGCATCGCTGGCCACGAAGTCGAATGTGTCTGACGCCGGACGCAGGGCCGCCCACTTCAGCGACACTTCTGGGACGAAGGCGCCGGCTTCGCGTACGAACGTGGTTCCGAGCTGTTGGTTCGTGGTGAGTTCGACATCGCCGGCCGCCCCGTAGACCAGCCCCCGAGCGGCCGCACGCTCGCGCAGTGGGGGGCCGCCGGGTGCGGCGGTATCGGAGCCGCAGGCGGCGGCGGCGATACCGGCGGCGGCGACGGAAAGGAGCGCTCGCCGTGAGAGCAATCGCGTCATACAGAGTTCATGATCGACGCAGCCCCCGTCCTCGCGCAGCCGCACCTGCTTGACGGTCTCGCTGGCTGGCCGTTTGGCCAGGAAGCACGCCAAGGTATTTCGCCTTATGCGAAGTATCTGTACAGTGGCGAGGTTAACGTTCTCGTTAACGTCGGAGACGCGCATGCGCTCAGTGAGTGCCGGACAACCGCTCGGCGAAATCCTTAGCAAACGCCAGAAGTGGCTCCTGGTCGTCAGCTTGATGCTCGCGATGTTCATCGGGGCGGTGGATCAGACGGTGGTCGCGACCGCGACGCCGCGCATCGTGGCGGACCTCGGCGGTTTCAACCTCTACGCCTGGCTGGCCACGAGCTACATGCTCACATCGACGATCGTCGTGCCGCTCACCGGTAAACTGAGCGACATCTACGGGCGGCGGACGTTCGTACTGGCGGGCATCGCGCTCTTCTTCGTCAGTTCCATTGCCTGCGGGTTTGCCCCCTCGATGGTCAGCCTGGTCATCTTCCGCGGGGTGCAGGGCCTCGGCGGCGGCATGATCTTCGCATCGGTATTCGCTTCTATCGGCGATATCTTTCCGCCTTCAGAGCGCAGCAAGTTCATGGGGCTGTTCACCGGCGTGTTCAGTCTCGCGAGCATCCTCGGGCCGACCGTCGGCGGGTTCCTCACAGACAGCGGCGGATGGCGCTGGGTCTTCTTCATCAACGTGCCGTTCTGTCTGATCGCGTTCCCGGCTATTTGGCGCAACCTCCCGTCTCGGCACGGCGTCGTGCGACCCCGGATCGACTGGGTTGGGGCGTCAATCCTGTCCGTGGCCGCGGTCGTCCTGCTGCTCGCGTTCGAATGGGCGGGCAAAGACTACGACTGGGCCTCGCCGCAGATTATCGGCCTGTTCATCGCTGGCGCCCTTGCGATTGCCTGGTTCGTCTTCCAGGAATCCAGGCACCCAGAGCCGATCCTTCCGCTCTATCTGTTCAAGAACCAAACGTTCCTCATTTCGAACATCGTGGTGTTCATCATGGGGATGGGCATGTTCGGGGCACTCCAATACCTGGGGCTCTTCGTCCAGACTGCCTTGAGCGCCTCGGCGACGGCGTCTGGCATTATCGGCACGCCCCAGTCGTTCGGCCTCCTCGCCGCGAGCGTCATCGGCGGCCAGGTTATCGCGCGCACCGGGCACTACCGTATCCAGACGGTTCTCGGCGCGGTCGCGGTCTTCGTCGCGATGATGTTCCTCCGCACGATCGACACGGACGTGAGCCGGCTCGCCATCAGCGCCTACATGGTCTTGCTCGGGATTGGCTTTGGACTCGTGATGCCCACCCTCTCACTGAGCGTTCAGAACGCCGTCGCGTACGAACATCTCGGTGTCGCCAGCTCCTCCAGCCAGTTCTTCCGCCAGATCGGCAGCGTCTTTGGCATCGCCATCTTTGCCGTGGTCCTCACGAACTCCTACGAATCCGGGTTCGAAAACAACCTCTCGGCCGATACCAGGGCGCAGCTCGGTGCTACGGCCGTCCGCTTCGAGGACCCGACGCTCAACCTCAACCCCGCCGTTTACAACCCGATCCGCGACTCGATCCTCGCCCAACCCGGCGGGCAGGCGGTCCTCAATGAAACCCTGCGGGCGCAGCGCGAGTCCATCGCAAGCGCTGTCCAGGATATCTTCACGGGCGCCGCGATCGTTGCCGGGCTATCTGTCTTGCTCCTCCTTATGATGAAGGAGATCCCCTTGCGGCGGACCTTCCACGCCACGCCGGCCGCTGGCGATGACGGAAAGGCAGGCGATGCGCCGGCGCTAGTCGTGGGTCACTAAGCAACCTAACATCTATAGGTTACACGGAAGACTTCGTCCTTTAGGCCGGACGCGAAACGGGCCCGGCAAATCTCGCCGGGCCCGTTTTCGTTTCGATTCCGCCCTGCGAAGCCTGCACGGCTCAACCTATCGCGTGTAGATTGGGCGATGCTACTCGACGATAACTTCGCCGGACATGGAAGGGCCGTGCACCCCGCACTGGTACTTGTAGGTGCCCGCCGTCGGGAACGTCACCTCGTATGTGCCCTTGCCACCGCTGTTACGCTCGGATTTGAGGAGCGTCGTCGCGTTGTCGCTCGTACCGACGACGGAATGCGGCGCGGCGCTCCCGGTCCAGTCCCACGTGACCTTCCCGCCGGCTTTGATCTTGACGCTCGGGGTAAAGCTGTTGTCGGCGATCTGCACCTTGGCGGCTGAACCCGTGGCCCCGGACGCGGCCGTTGTGGCTGCGGCCGTCGTGGCTGCCTTTGTCGTGGCGTTGCTCGCCGCCGTGGTCGCGGCGGTCGTGGCGGGCTTGGCGTCGTCGCCTCCGCAGGCGGCGAGCGCCACGCCCGAAACCGCCACCGCCAAAACGGCTGCCGCCCTGAGCCACAATGAAACGTTGAACATATGTACTCCCTCCAAATTCGGTTCGCCGGTAGTATCCGGCGATAGGAGTACGGCCGGGGCCGGTAAAAGGATCGCCGGCTCATGCGGTTGGCTATCGCTCGATAGACGCGACGAATGTATAGAGATCCTGCCCGCCGGATAAGCCTTCAACCTCAACGCGGAATCGCTCCAGGACCGCCGCCCGGGCTTCGCCCAGTTCCGCGCTGGAAATACCTGCCCCCGCGTAGATGGTGATGAGGTTGGCGGCCGCCACCTCGGCTTTCGCCAGCCCGGCAAGAAGCGCATCGAGCGGCGAGCAGGCCGCCGCCACCAGTCGCCCGTCCAGAAGCGCGATGTCGTCACCGGCGCTCATGGTCACGCCATCAGCGGTCCGGTCAGCGGCGGCCTGGGTCACCTCCACGGTCTGGACGCTAGCGACGGCCGCCAGCATCGTCTCGACGTTCTCGGCGACTGAACGCGCGGCGTCGAACGCAAGGGCGGCCGCAATGCCCTCGGGCGCCGACCGGGATAGGACTACGTGTAGCGTGCAACGCGCGAGGGCCACCGCCTGCTCCGCCGCCATCAATACATTCGAGTGATTGGGAAGCAGAATGACGTCCGCCAGGCGGAGCCCATCGGCGGCCGACGCAAGGTCCCCAGCCGAAGGCTTCGCGACCGCCCCCAGCGGTAGCGTGCGCGCGCCCAGGCCGGCGAAGATGGCCTGAAAGCCCGGCCCAGGCGCGAGCGCCAGGACAGCGAGTTTCGTCCCGGCGCCGGAGCCCGTCTGGCCGAACCGTTTCCGCTGTGCGTCCATGTCTTCGATCTTGACCCGGCTCACGCGGCCGAAGCTGGAGGCAGCCGAAATGAGCGCCTCCGGGTGATCCGTGTGGACGTGGACGCGGGCCAGTGTCGCGTCGCCGACCACCACCACGCTACGGTTCGGGCCAGCCTCCACTAGCTGGCGCACCGCTTCGAGGTCCAACTCCGCCAGCTCCGCTTCGATCAGAAACTCGGTGCAGAACCCGAACTCGTCGCTCGCGTGCCCGGCGAGGCTGGCGATGGGCGCGGAGATCGTGTGCCTGGGGGTCACGTCCCGCGTCTCACCGTCGATCCCCGCCAACAGGCCGCGAAGGATGACGCAGACGCCCTCGCCGCCCGAGTCCGTCACGCCGGCTTCGGCCAGCGAAGGCAGCTGCGTGGGCGTAAGCGCCTCCGCCGTCTCCGCGCCGGCGACCGCCGCGGACAACGTGCTCAAGACGTTTCCGCCCGCGTCAGCGGCCTGCCGGGCGCCCGCGGCGGCCGCGCGCAAGACCGTCAGCATGGTGCCTTCAACCGGCTTGCTCACGGCGGAATAGGCCGCGGTGGACCCCGTCTCCAGGGCGCGGGCCAGAGCAGCACCGTCGAGCGTGTCGTCCGTGACTTCGGAGGCCATTCCGCGCAACGCCTGGGAGAGAATGACGCCCGAGTTGCCGCGGGCGCCGTAGAGGGCGCCACGGGCCAGGGCCATCAGTACGTCGCCGGCACCGCCTGAGCCGGCAGCCGCCCGTGCTCGCCCAACGGCTTCTTCGAGTGTCGCGGCCATGTTCGAACCCGTGTCGCCATCTGGCACTGGATAGACGTTGATGGCGTCGATGCGCCCGGCCGCCGCCCGGAGCATGACGGCCGCGCTCGCGAACAGATCCAACAGGGTGTCTCCGCTGAGCGCTTCGAAGTTCGGGTCGCTGGTCATATGGCCCGGCATCCCGCGCTGGCTTGGCCGCTAACCGGAGTGGCTGTTAGCATCGTCGGACTAGATTCTCACAGATAAAGGACGACCACGCATGGCCGCCTGCGACGCTTGCGAAAAGACTACGATGTTTGGCCGGCACATCCGGCACACCCACGGCGGCCGCTGGGAGCGGAAGGCTGTCCATAAGAGCCGCCAGTTCAAGCCGAACGTGGGCAAACACCGCGTAATGGTTGGTGGGGCCTATCGCCGCCTCAACCTCTGTACCCGCTGCCTGCGGACTATCGTCAAAGACTAAATGTCCCGGCCCCGCGGGTGCGATTCAAAGTTTTGCGCGGCGAGGGCTGCTGGCGCGGTAGCGCTTGCAGGGATGGTCTTTGGCCGGATGGCCGTGGGCGTGGAAGCAAGGGCGCCGCGCGGTTCTTGGCGAGGGCGGTCTGTCCGGCCAGCGCGCTCTTCTTGCGGCGCTGTGCGCGACGTTCGCGGTGGGCCGTTTGGCGGGGCTGAACGCGGCTTAAGCAGAGATGCTCCTGGGCGCAGGGGGTGCTGGTCTCCCAGTGTGCGCTCTGGTCGGCGCAACGCCGTCGCCAAGCATCAAATCCGCGTGCCTTACGATGCCGCCGGCCACCCGCGTCGCACCGAAGCCACCGCTCGCGCTCATCGCCACTACGCCCTGCACCAACTCTGTTTCGCCGATGGGCTTCGTGTCGGCCGGGCCGTCCGCGCGGTTCATGGACAGGCATTCGACGAACGCGGTGCTGACCACGTTATGGCCGCTTCCGGTGTCGTCCAGGATCTGCGAGAGCAGGTAAGTGCTCCCGCCGCGTCCTCGGTTACCTGGGGCGAGCCATTCGTCTCCGGCATACATGGGCGTTCTCCTGGCGCGGAAGCATACCGGCATCGCCGGACGCGGGAAACGCCGCGGATTAGCCC
>JANXYE010000312.1 GCA_025350285.1 Chloroflexota bacterium | reverse complement strand
GGCCAATCGGCCCCCGCCGCTGGAGGGAACTGACTGAATCGATCGAGCAACTGAACGCCCGCGTTGGCGAGCCCCAGGTATTCCGCATTGTGGAGGTGCAACCATGGTCCAGGATCCCCGAACGCCAGCTCGGCCTCGTCGCCTTCTAGACCTTGCGGCGCTGCTCCCCTCGCCCTCCGCAGTGGCAGAGGAGTTGGGGGTGAGGGCCTGCCAGACTGGAGATCGTGACCGTGACTCGTGAATCGCGCTTTCTCCCCCTCAACCAGCCCGCCCCCCTTGCGGTCGAGGCCACAGCCAGAGGGGCGCCCGTGGCCGTGCTCTGGCGCGGCGTCTACAAACGCGTCGCCGCAATCCACGATACCTGGCGCGTGGACGACGAATGGTGGCGCGACGAAATCGCCCGCCGCTACTTCGTCGCCGAACTGGAAGGCGGCCGCCGTCTCACCCTCTATCACGACCTCCCGAAGGACCTCTGGTACGGCCAGACCTACGAAGAAGCGCGAGCGCCGAAGGCGAAAGCCGGTTGAGAGGCCACCCGACACCTCGCGCCCTTTACCGAAGAGGCCGCTCTGACGTACGGCCGAATTCGTCACCATCTTGCCCGGGAGGGTCAATTGATCGGGGATTTCGACATGCTCATCGCCGCCGTCGCCCTCGCCAACAGCGCCACCCTCGTCACCAACAACGTCCGTGGATTCGCCCGCGTGCCCGGCCTGCGCGTCGAGAACTGGGCCATCTGACGCGCCCGAAACGCCGAACCGGCTATCCTCTGAGCCATACCCTCCGGAGGCTCCCCCCAAACCCATGCTCGATTTCACCATGAAGCGCGTCGATGGCACCGAACAGCCCCTCACCGACTACCAGGGCAAGGTCGTCATGATGGTCAACGTCGCCAGCAAGTGCGGCCTCACCCCCCAGTACAAGGGCCTCCAGGCTCTCTATGAGAAGTACAACGGCCAGGGCCTCGAAATCCTCGGATTCCCCGCCAACAACTTCATGGGCCAGGAACCGGGGACCGATGACGAGATCGCGACCTTCTGCGACATGAACTACAACGTCACCTTCCCCCTCTTCTCCAAGATCAGCGTGAAGGGCGATGATATCCACCCCCTCTACAAAGCGATCACGACCGCGCCCGATCCCATTGGCGGCGACGTCCAGTGGAACTTCCAGAAGTACCTGCTGGACCGCAAGGGCAACGCCGTCGCCAAGTTCCTGCCGATGGTCACGCCCGAAGACCCCGCGCTCATCGAGGCGCTCGAAGCCCAGCTCGCGAGCTGACCACGTCCTTCGTTCGCACGACGAGACCGCGCGCTCGCGTATCCTCGTTGCGGCATCCCGCGAGGAAGACCATGGAACCGCCGAAGCAGATCACACCCGCGAAGCTGGCCGACTACCTCGAAGTGATGACCAAAGCCGTCTTCGAATCCGGCATGAGCTGGTCGATCATCGAGGCCAAGTGGCCGGGGTTTCAGGCCGCGTTTCATGGCTTCGACCCTGTCCGCGTCGCGAACTTGAGCCCGGACGAGGTGGACGCGCTGACCGCCGACACGCGCATCATCCGTAATCGCCGCAAGATCGACTCGACCGTCCACAACGCGCAGGTGATGCTCGCGCTTGAGGCCGAGTTCGGGAGCTTCAAGCAGTACCTCGCCAGCCTCGCTTCGTTCGCGATCGCGACGAAGGACATGCGCAAACGCTTCAAGCATGTCGGCGACTTCGGCGTCTACTACTTCCTCTACGTCGTCCAGGAGCCGGTGCCGGACTATCACGAGTTCCGCACGAAGCTCCTCGAGACTGGCACGCGGGCGAAGTAGCGCCACTACCCATTCGGCAGGACCGTCACCTTGAGCGTCCCCTGCGTCTTGTCGGCGGCACGTTCGAACGCGGCCGAGGCATCCGCCAGGGCGAACTTCGCTGTCTGGAACAGGCCCAGCTCAGACTTGTAGCGTGCTAGCTCGCTGACGGCCACGGCGTAGTCACCGCGGCTGCCCGCGCGCCCGTACATCACCGACCCGATGATGTTGACCTCTTCGTTCACGAGCCGGAAGCCGTTGATCTGCGTGTAGCCGGTGAACACCCCCAGCGCCAGGATCGTCCCGCCAGCGCGCACGACCTTGAACGCTTCGGTCAGTGTAGCGGCGCTCCCGCCGACCGTTTCGACCACGACATCCGGGCGCCGGGCGCGGCCCCACGCCTTCAGGTCCGCCGATTCTGGTTCGAACACGGCCGACGCCCCGATCTTGAGCGCGGCCTCTCGCTGGTGCGGGTAGCGGGCGGTGATTGCCACTTCGCCGACACGGTCGCGCAGGAGCATCGCGCACATCAGGCCGATAGTGCCGGCCCCGAGGATGAGCACGCGGGAGCCCATCGGCATGCAGGCGGCGCCGCGATGCACTCCCCGGACCGCGACCGCCAGCGGCTCCGCCAGCGAACCGAGCACCGGGTCGAAGCCGTCCGGGAGGGCGATGCAGTTGGCGGCCGGGACCGCCATCAGCTGCTGCATGCCGCCGTGGGCCGAGATGCCAAGGAGCTTGCTCTTCTGGCAGATCGAGGACTGAGCGTTGCGGCAATCGGCGCACTGGAGGCAGCTCAGCATCGGGTCGATGGCTACCGCCGTGCCCGGCGCGAAGCCCTCGCCCGATTCGATGATGCCGGTCATTTCGTGTCCCGGGCTGAGGCCCTTCACGGCCGTGAAGGCGCCGGAGTAGAGGTGCAGATCCGTCCCGCAAATGCCGCAGGCGGCGATCCGCACGAGCACCTCGCCCTTTCCCGGCTCTGGCTCGGGACGCTCTTCGACGATGACGCTGTGGGGTTCGGACCAGGCGACGGCTTTCATGGCGCGAGTGTAGTGCGCCGCCCCCGCGCTGTCAGCCGCCCTGTGGCCTTGCCGCCGATCGGGTTCCCTCTCCGATGGGCCTCCGACAGTACGGCGACCTCACGGGCGCGGCCCGTTCACGCCCGCACGGCGCCATACGCTATCGACCTCGCCTGTGGCTTCGCCCCGGATCGGGTACCTTCAGGGCATGGGCCGACGCCGCAACCGCAAGCAGGAACGCCGCCAACGCCACGGCGGCTACATCGTCGTCGAGCACGAACCACGGGAGTTGGACCCACGCACGTTCGTCGCCGGCGCCTTCGACCCGATCAGGGCCAGCGATTCCGAGTACGACTTCTTCATGATGTACGAGCAGCGCGGGCGGGTTGCGGTGAAGTCCTGCGGCGGTTGCACGGAGTTCCTGGAAGACGCCGAGGGCGGGCGCGGCACCTGCCTCCACCCCGGCAGCGGCATCCTTTCGCCGTGGACGGACACGAAAGCGTGCGACTTCTTCGCGGCCCGGCGGCGGGCGTAGGCCGACCGGGGGGGTGGGTCCGCGAAATTCGTGAGGTGATCGTGTGGTGACCACACGGAAATGGCATCGCGGCGGTGCGATGGGGCGTGCGGAAAGCGGCGATCGGAAAGCGGACGGCTGGAAACTCGACGCGGAGGGGCGCTGGCTGAGGCGTGCTGGGCAGGATGTGGCAGGCATGTGGCAATCCTGTGGCCGTCCAGTGGTAGGGGTGCGTTTACTGGCGTGGGGTGGGTGCGGCAGGCGGAGTGTGGTGGCTGGCAGGCGGAGGTCGGAGTGCGGTGTGGCAGTGGGCAGGACGCGCGAGGCGAGGGTCGATGGACGCCGATGAGGCGGCCGGCCGGGCGGGCTGAGGTGGGCCCGGCGGCAGAGGTGATGATGAGAACCCGCAGAGGGATGGGTGTGGATGGGGATCGTGTGGAGGCGCAGAGGTGCGGGTGAGGAGGTCGGCGGGTGGGGTCGGGGGACGCGCTGGGCGGCCCGGCTACG
>JANXYE010000643.1 GCA_025350285.1 Chloroflexota bacterium | reverse complement strand
GGCACGCGGCCTCCCGGCGACCCCCGACTTGCGGCGGCTCATGCTTCTGACGGTCGAAGCCTGGGCCAGCCGCCTGGTCGCGACGAACATCGTTTCCGGCCCGGAGGTCGAGCAACTCTCCCGCCTGCTGGCCGACCCCAGTTTTCATTTCGTCGGCCCACTCTGTGTAGCGGCCTGGGCCCGCGCCCCGTTGTCGTAGCGGGCGGAGCACCGGCAGATGGGTAAGCGGCTCAGGGAACGCCGTCGGACGTAACCTGCGCCGCGGTCAGCCGGTTTGAGAGCATCTGCGTCAGCTGGAGATTAACCCGCAGCCCGCCGGCCTGGAAGGTCGGGTGGAAGCTCGCGATGCGGCCCGAAGCGGGGAAGTAGAGGGTCACCGGGTCGCCGGTGTGGCCACAGCCTGGCCGCTGCCCCGCCCCGGAGCCGTCCGCTAACACGTCCATCACGTAGACCGTCTTGCCCGTGTCCGCTGGCGGCGTATCGGGACCAGCTTCCGCAACCCTGGTCGTCGCTGAACCACAGACCGATCCACCAATGAACGCGAGCACCGGCTGCGCGGTCGGGTTCAGGTTCGCGCCATCCGCCTGGACGACGCCGTATGGCCAGAAGAAGTCTGGCCGCGGCGGGTCCAGTGCGGCCGCATCGCGGGCCAATGCGATTGCCCCGGCCGCCAGAATCAGCGAAGCCGGGATACGCCACGTGTACACGTTTCGCATCCCGGCCTCCGTGAGTTACTCCAGGTGGCGGCTAGCGCCGCGGCCGGGCGCTAGTAGACGCCGTCGGATGCGACGTGGACGCCGATCCGTTTTACCGTCAGCTGTGGCCCGAGGGTGACGTTCTGGAGCTTCGGCCCCGCGCCGCTCCAGGTGTTCGTTTCAATCGCCAGGCGTCCGGAGTTGCCGCCCGCCGGGGTGAAGTAGAACTGCACCGTGCGGCCCGACCGGCCGCAGCCCGCGCGCTGTGCATCCGACACCACATCGACGACGTAGACAATGCCGCTGGCGTCGTTCAGGACAGTGCCCGTGCCGCAGACCGTGGAGACACCCCCGTTGAGGACGATCGCCACAACGCCCTGGGCGGCCGTCGCGCCTGTCGCGGTCCCGTAGAAGGTCGCCGGTGGGTCCGGCGGGAACTGGGCCAGGGCGGTGGCCGGGAAGGCCAGGACCGCGAGCGCGGTAGCCGCCGCGCCGAGTAGATATCGTCGTTTCATCGGTGCCTCACTCGTATGGACTACGCGTCCGTACCCTTGAGAGTATGAGCGGCTTCGGGTGCGGGCAAGGCAACTTCCGCCCGTTAGGCCATATGGGTAGACTGTTTACGGACAGTTTACGGATTCGTGTATCAGGGGTGACGATGCAGGGCCTCCGCCTCGCCAGCATGGTGCGTTTGTCTTCCAGACGCCGGCCGGCGTCTCTGGAGGCTGTCGTGCGGCAACTCCGCCGGGCCGCTGGCGGGCACGCCGCGCTCCTGCGTCAGCACGGAGCGCGCGTTGGCCCCGGCTGCTCGTTCAGTTCGCCCCTGTACATCACGAATGCGGCCGCTGGATTCGCCAATCTTTCGATCGAGCAGGGCGCGCGGTTCGGTCCCGCTGTTCTGTTCGACCTGAGCTCGCCGGTCCACATCGGCGCGGGTGTCGCGGTGTCCGCGCGCTGCACGTTCGGCGGTGACGCCCGGGCCGGCGGCGGCGCTATCGATATCGGCGCCCGCTCCGTGTTCGAACCGGCTGTCACGGTCTGCCCCGGCGTCACGATCGGGGAGGCGGCCTGGATTGGCGGCCACTCCGTGATCGTGAACGACGTGCCAGCCGGGGCTCGCGTCGATTCGCCCGCCCTGCGCGACCTGAACGCGCGTGGCTGAGCCTCCACGCGGCCCGCGCATCCTTATCCCCGGCCCGCCGCCCTACTTCGGCGAACTGCTGGCGAATGAGTTGCGTGAGCGCGGTTGGCGGGCCGAGGTCGCACCGCAACCGGCCGCGGCTGTAGCGTCCTGCGTCGCTCGTCTCAGGTCTGCGCGTGGTGGCCGTTTTTGCGCGGGCAAACGTGCGTCGAATCGAGCGGGGCGCCACAGAGTGGGCACGGCGGCCGCCCGGACGCGACCACGACGGTGATCGTTTCGCGCAACTCCGCTCCCTGCACGTAGCTGAAGGAGAGTTGGACCGCGCCGGGTTCGCCCTCGATCGCTTCCGTGCCGATGAGCACCATCAGCTTCTCTCCGCGGTTGATGCCCATCGAAAGCTGCCCGATGCGCCACTCCACCGTGGCGTGAAGGGGGTAAACCGGGTCCTCCTCCCGGTCATCGACCGGCCGCGGACGGACGTCGGGCGCCTCGTCCTTGAGCACCGTTTCGAGCGCGTCACCGAGCGAGGTCAGCTGTTCCTTCTCGATCCAGAAAAACACGGATTGGCCGTCTTCGTTCATCGCGATGAGCCGAAAGCGGCGCGAACCGGGCTGGCCGACGGACTCGGCGGAGATGTGGATCAGGGAACCAAAGGGACGTGGATCTGCCATCCCCGCGATCGTACGGAACGCCCGGCTTGTGGTCGCTCCCGGGTCGTTCGAGCAGTTTGGGTGACGTGCATCTTTGTGCG
>JANXYE010000261.1 GCA_025350285.1 Chloroflexota bacterium | reverse complement strand
CCACGCTGGGGCCGATCGAGGTCGCGCCGTTTCATGCCGTGCGCCTGGTTTCGGGAGCGCTCGGGACCAAGGGCGGTCCGAAGACGAACGCCTTGGCTCAGGTCCTCGACCCGCGAGGAAGAGTGATTCCCGGTCTCTATGCCGCCGGAAATGCGATGGCTGGCGCTACCGGGATGGTCTATGGCGGGGCAGGCGGAACGCTTGGTCCTGGGATGACGTTCGGTTACATCGCAGGTCAGTCGGCTGGAAGCGAGTCGGCGCGCATCGCCTGAAGGCTACGGCGGCCCAAGGTTGACGCCCAAGATCACTCGAACAGGCAATAGCGTCGCCATGGCGCCTTCATGGTCATGCCCAACCGCTGCAAGCTTACCGCGCGATGTGTCTTCTGAGGCCCGACGGTCAGTGGCCTGAGCGTGGGGGAACGCCACATCGACCGGCACCGGGATTGACTGGCCGGGCGGCCACGTTTCTTGCGAGGCTCGCCTGTAGACTAATCGCTTACACCGGGGAGTGGCCGGGAGCTCCAGACGAAGGTGGCCGATGGCTGGTCCACTCAGCGATGTCACGGTCCTCGACCTTACCCAGCACCTCGCGGGGCCGTATGGGACCAAACTGTTCGCGGATTTCGGTGCGGACGTGATCAAAATCGAACGCCCGGGCGGGGACCCGGCGCGCAAACTCGGGCCGTTCAAGGATGGAAAGCGCGACAGCGAGGGTAGCGGTACGTTCTTCTACTTCAACACGAACAAGCGCTCAGTCGCGCTAAACCTGCGTGCCGCTGAGGGGCGCGCAGCCTTCTGGCGACTGGCGGAGCGGGCGGATGTCGTGGTCGAAGGGTTCCGTCCGGGCGTGATGGAAGACCTCGGCATCGGCTGGGCCGAAATCCACCGCCGCAAGCAGAACCTGCCGCTCATCTCGGTTTCGAACTTCGGCCAGGAGAGCCCCTACCGCGACTACAAGGGCTCCGACCTGGTTCTCTACGCGTTCGGTGGCGAGATGCATTCGACCGGGATGATCGACCGCGAGCCGGTGAAGATGTACGGCACGGCCGCGCTCGTGCAGTCCGGATCGGCGCTCTCGACGGCGATCATGGGGGCGCTCTTCGCCGGCCGCTACCAGGGCGTCGGCCAGCACGTGGACTTCTCCATTGCGGACAGCCACCTGGTTGGAGTGGATCGCCGGCACGCGACGGTGATGGGTGTGCAGTTTTCGGGCCGCAAGTCGTTGCGCCCCCCGGCGGCTGGAGTGCGACTGCTCGGCGGACTCTACCCGTGCGCTGACGGCTGGGTAGACCTTGATGGCGGCGGCACGCGCTTCAAGCGTGGCGCTCGCGAGTTTCTCGGGCACCCGGAGTGGCTTGCCGACGCAAAGTGGGACGACCCGATGATCGGCCTGAACCCGGCCGCGATCGAAGAGTTCAATGGATACTTCTATGCTTGGCTGATGGAACGGACGAAACGTGAGGTGTGGGAAGCGGCACGGAGGGCGAAGATCATCTGTGGGCCGCTGTTCACGGTGAACGAGGTGTTCGATGACCCGAACTTCCGCACCCGCGGGTTCTGGCAGGGTGCCGAGACACCCGAGATGGGTGCGTTTGACTTCCCCGGCCGGCCGTTCCTGATGAGTGAGACGCCCTGGGAGTACCGGCGGCCCGCACCTCGCTACGGTGAGCACACTGCGGAGGTCCTGCGCGAAGCAGGCTACGGCGCGTTCGAAATCGAACAGCTCACGGCGGTGGGCGCAGTGGAGGCGGCGTAATGGCGAAGCTCCCGCTTGATGGAATCCGGATCGTCGATCTCGGCGGCGTATGGGCCGGGACGTTCGCCACCGTCCTCCTTGCGGACCTCGGGGCCGAGGTCTTGAAGGTCGAAAACCAGTACGTCTGGCAGCCGAACACGCGCGCCGTTCCGGTGGCGCACCTGACGAAACAAATGACCCAGGCCGGGCCCGGCTGGGTGACCGGACTCCCGCATAACGACCCCGGTGAGCGGCCGTGGAACTACCATCCGATGTTCATCAGCCTCTACCGGAACAAGCACAGCTTCACGGTGGATATCCGCAGGCCGGAGGGCATGAAGATTCTCGGGCAGGTGGTCGCGATGTCAGATGCGGTCCTCGAAAACAGCGCCGTGGGGACGATGGAGAAGCTTGGCGTCACGTACGACTGGCTGCGGCAGATGAAGGACGACATCATCTTCCTTCGCGCCCCGGGGTACGGGCTGAGCGGGGAGTACATGACCGCCCGCACAATGGGAGCGCACCTCGAAGGCGTGATGGGGCACCAACTCCTGCGCGGGTACAGGGACGGCGACCCCTCGATGAACAGCGGCATCTTCGCGGCGGACTACATTGCCGCTTCCCAGATAGCGTTCGCGATCATGGCTGCGATCTGGCACCGGAACAACACAGGCAAGGGCCAGTTCATCGAAATGGCCCAGGCGGAAAACGCGGCCTCAATGTTCGTGCAAGCGTATATGAACTACACGCTGAACGGCGTGACGGAGGAACCCATCGGAAACCGCTCCATCTACGCCGAGGATGGGGAGGCGCCCTGCGGGGTATACCCGTGCAAGTCGCCCGGAACGAACGCGCAGGGCGAGGACCGCTGGATAGCGATCACCGTGACTGGTGATGCCGAGTGGGCGGCCCTGCGGGAAGCGATGGGCGACCCTGAGTGGACGCGGGCGGATTTCTTGCAAACGATCGCCGGGCGGGCGGCGAACCAGGATCTGCTGGACGCGAGGATTGGCGACTGGACGGTCGCATTCGAAGACTACGAGCTGTTCCAACGGTTGCAGGCCGCGGGAGTTGCGGCGGCGCCCGTGCTTGAAGCGTCTCGCGTGCTGGCCGACCCGCACGTGCATGCGCGGAACCTCTACGAGGCGCTGCGGATCAAGGACGACATTGGCGTCTTCAGCTATCCGCGGCCGCTGTACGAGTTCCCGGAGTCGCCGGGGGGGATTCGGAAGCCACCAGTCGGTTTTGGCGAGGACAACGACTACGTCTACCGGCAGTTGCTCGAGGTGAGCGATGCGGAGTACGAGCGGCTGGTGGCCGAGGGACACATCGCGACGGCGTTCGACGCGTCGGTGCCGTGAGCCGTCGTTGTCGCCGAGGGACGGAGGGCAGCCCCACTAAGCGGTGGAGTTGCCCTCCTCGCACCGTGCTTGGTGCGGTGGGCCGCGTCGCGTCCCCGAGCGTGCCTGTATCCAACGCTTCTTCGCTCTCCCACCGCTCATAGACGTAGATCGTGGAGTCTGAGAGCCCGTCAACGGTCCAAACGTAGTCCAGGCAGCCGGCCTGGCGGCGGGTGGCGGCCTGCAGTTCGCGGCCGGCCGATGATGATCATGGTACCTCCTCAGCCGGAACGGTGAGGAGCGGAGTATACGAGCGCCCGCGGCAACGCTCGCCCACCCCAGTACGGCGTCCGCGCGTTTACTGGCCGGGCGGCCGGTTATATAGTCACGCGCAGCGCCGTCCGCCCAATCCGGGCTGATGGCAAAGCGGGGAGGGAAGCACGGTGGAGCAACGCACTCTCGGCAACTCAGGCCTTTCGGTTTCGACCGTCGGCCTCGGCTGCAACAACTTCGGCATGCGCATTGCGGCGGATGCGGCCCAGGTGGTGGTCGATAAGGCGGTGGACCTTGGCGTCACCTTTTTCGACACGGCCGAACTGTACGGGATGGGCGCCTCGGAAGAGATGCTCGGCAAGGCCCTGGGCAGCCGGCGCGCGGACGCCGTGATTTGCACGAAGTTTGGTGTGCCCAGCGCGGGCCTGAGCGCCCCGGGCTGCGGCTCGCGGCGCTACATCATGACCGCCGTCGATAAGAGTCTCCGGCGGCTGGACACGGACTACATCGACCTCTACATGGTGCACTTCCCGGACCCGAAAACCCCAATCAGCGAGACCGTCGGGACACTCGACGACCTTGTACGTGCCGGGAAGGTCCGGTACTACGGGCTCTCGAACGTCGCCAGCTGGCAACTGGTGGAGGCGCAGTACGAAGCCCGGCTCGGGCACCGCTCGCCGTTCATCGCGGTCGAGAACGAATGGAGCCTGGTGGACCGCGCCATTGAGAAAGATGTGGCGCCCGCCGCCCGCAAGTATGGCGTCGGCATCCTTCCCTACTTTCCCCTCGCCGGCGGCTTCCTCACCGGCAAGTACCGGCGCGGCGAAACGATGCCTGCCGGCGGCCGACTGACCGAAGGCATGCTCGCGGGCCTGGCCCACAAGTACATCACCGACCGGAACTGGGGAATCCTCGACGCCGCCGAACGCTTCTCGGCGGAGCATGGCCACAGCGTTCTCGACCTCGCGATGAGCTGGCTGCTCTCCCAGCCGGGTGTTGCCTCCGTCATGTCCGGGGCCACGAAGCCGGAACAGTTGGAAGCGAATGTCGCGGCCGCCTCCTGGCGCCTTTCGCCAGACGAGATGGCGGCGGTGGCGGCCTTCACGGCCTGACGCCCCTCGCTCGCGGCTAGGAGTGCGGCCGAAAAGGGGTAGCGCGAAGGCTCCCGGAATAGGATCATATGGATGATCAGTTCTCGGGGGTAAGCGATGCTTGGGCGACGGCCGGACCAGGGCAGTTTCTTCGAAGCGGACAGCCAGTACCTGGAGT
>JANXYE010000259.1 GCA_025350285.1 Chloroflexota bacterium | reverse complement strand
ACGAACGTCGGCACGGCCGTGACGCCGATCTGGCGCGACCAGTTGATTCCATCGTCCACCTGTTTGCGGAGCGCCCCGGTTTCGAGCGCCTCACGCAGTTCCCCGGCAGGCAGCCCAACTTCGGCGGCGAGCGCTACCATGGTGTCCGCGCTGCCGATATCCGCCAGGTCATCGAAGTAGGCCTTGAACAGGCGCTTGTGGAAGGCCTCCGCCTCCGGCCGGCCCGCGGCCCATTCGCTCGCTTCGAGGGCGAGGTGCGAATTCGACGACCAGGTCCGGCCGCGGCGGAAGGTGATGCCGAGGCTCTCGCCGCGTTCTTCAAGCGCGCTGGGCGGGTCACCGGGCTTCGAGTACTGGCGGCGGGCCTTGCCTTCGGGCGGGATGCTCGGGTCGAGGAGGAACGGCGCGAAGCGGACATCAAGGTCGTACTTCTGGCTCAGGCGTTCGACCTCAACGAGGCCGATGTAGCACCACGGTCAGATGAAATCCGAGATGATGATGAGCGAGGTGCGGGTCGGGTCGGTGGGGAGGGCGGGTTCGAGGGCGTCGTCGGACATGGGGTAAGTATAGCGAGCGCGGGGCGGAACGGTGCGCGCCAGCTGCCCAGAGTGCCGTGCTGGCGCAGGTCGAGCCGGTCTCGCAGGGCATTGCAGAACTCGGCGATACTGACTGCGACGATCGCACTGGCCACTCCGGGTCCGATGGCCCGCCACCGGCGAGCGCGTGCGCGGAGCGCTGGGCTGGGCTGGGCGAATGACAGTCGGCTGATTTCGGCCAAACTGACGAGCGCAGCAATCCGCGCCGTGGACGTACGTCCCTCCACCGGCAATAATCAGTTTCAGGTTCTGCCAAGCCGTGGGCCGCGCTGTCGAGACGATCGCCCCTCTGACATATGGCATTGCAACGGGGTACACTACCGCGCCATCTCTTGGTCTAGCGGAGCGGGCGCGTTGAAAGTGGGCGTCGTGGTGCCATTCCCAACCAAGGGCAAGCGGACCGCCGAGCGTGAAGACGAGAGCTACTACTCGTTGGCCGACGCGGCCCGGTTGGCCCTCATCAGTACATCGCGGCTGAAGCGCTGGATTGCCATCGGCGCAGCGACGCCGACGCAACGAATCGTTACCCCGAAGCGAGAGATCGTCGCGAGTGGCTTCACCTTGGCCGACGTTGGCTACCTGCATCTGCTGCGCCACCTGACGAACGATGGAAGCGTTCCACTTGATCACGCCGTGCGACTTCTAACGCATTTCATCGCCCGCTTCGGTCCGCCCGGATCGAAGTGGCGCGACGCCGTCGTGGGTCGGGGTGGCCCAGGGCGTTCGCGAGTTGTCGCCTACGCGCCCGATGAGTGGTTGGCGACCCTCGCGATACCCGGAAAGGAAGGAGCGGGACAGCGCTACTTCAACCTGCTGGACAAACTCTTGCCTGACGGAGTCACGCTAGAGTCCCTTCTTATCCCGGTGGAGTTCTTGCCCTATGTCGAGATCAATCCGAAGAAGGCGGACGGGCAACCTGTGGTCCGGGGGACCCGCATACGTACGGAAGTCGTGCGAGCAGTTGCCGATAGGTACGGATTGCGCGCGGTCACAGAGGACTATTATCCGCACATTCCAGAGGAGTCGGTGTATCCAGTCATTCGATTTGAGAAGTACCTAGACATGGCGGCATAGTCGAGGTGAAGTTTCTCGCGGATGAAGGGTTCCCTCACAACGCAGTCGAGATGCTGAAAGGGCTCGGGTGGGACATTCACGAGATTGTGATCGATGTACCGAAGTTACGAGGATGTGACGACGTGAAGGATGTTCTCGTGTACGCGAAGAGGGCGAGGCGTGTTCTCGTCAGTTCTGACATGTTCAAGGATCGTCAGACGCGTACGGCGATGTGGAGAAATGTGCGTGAGACCAAGCGCGGAAAGGTCATATCGGTGACCGGTACGGCAGAAAACATCCCGACTCAAATTGTAGGGAAGCTCCTGTTCCATCAAGATCGGTGGGAGGTATTCCTTGAACAAGGGCATGGCATTGTTCAGATAGGAGATCTAAAAGCCGACATGCTGCGCATGTGGCGGCCCGAACAGCTCAATGTCATGAGCCACGTGCGCGTCCAGCAGGGCGAGGCATACCTTAATCGACCCAAGCAGCTCCCGCTTCGGAAGCCGAAGAAGCCTGCCAAGCTGAGTGCGAGTGAGCGGTTGCCCGAAGTGCCATAGGAGCGTGGGCGACGACGCTCCCCGCTCGCTTCGCGTTCCGGGATAGGCCAACGAGGTTGCGAGGATGCTAACTCTTTGGTGATACCTCAAGTAGGTGGTCGCCACGCCTAATGTGCGTGCACCGACTCCCCCAGCAGCTGCTCCCGCGCCTCCGCAACCACGTACAACGACCCCGTGACGCAGATCAGGTCGTCCTCTCGCGCGCGGGCGAGGGCGGTCTCGAGGGCCGCCGGGACGGACTCCTCCGCGACCGCGGGCGGGCCGAGGAAGCCAAGTTCCTGGACCATCACGTACGGGTCCATCGCACGCGGGCTCTCGAAGCGGGTGCAGATGATGAGGTCGGCCAACTTCGCGATCTTGTAGCCGATTGCGCTGACATCCTTGTCACGCATCGCGCCGATCACAAAGAAGCAACGGCGCCATTCGAAGTAGAGCTTGAGCGTCTCGGCGAGGGCGGCGGCGCTTTCACCATTGTGGGCGCCATCACCCACGATAAGCGGTTTCTGCCCCATAACTTCCATCCGCCCGGGGACGCGGGTGTGGGCGATGCCATCGGCGATGGCCGAATCCGGGATGTCGTGGCCGCGCCGGCGGAGCGCTTCGGCGACGGCGACGGCGGTGGCGGCGTTATCGAGCTGATGGCGGCCGAGCATCGGCGAGCGCAGCTGGTGCTCGCCGTACGGGCCGACCACGCGAAAGGACTGGCCATAGACGAACCGCTCCCAGAGTTCGGTGTCGTAGCTATCGCCGACATCGACGAGTTCGGCGCCGACCTCGCGGCAGCGCTCGCGGATGACCGCGACGACGGCGGGGTCTTTCTGGGGGGCGAGCACGCAGACGCAGCCTGGCTTAATGATGCCGGCCTTGTCCGTCGCGATCGCGGTCGTCGTTGAGCCAAGGATGGCGGTGTGTTCGAGCGAGATGGGCGTGATCACGGCGACGTCAGGCGCGTCGAAGACGTTCGTCGCATCCCATGTGCCGCCGAGCCCCACCTCCACCACCTGCCATTCGATCCTCGGGAGCTGCGCGCGGGTGAGCCAGAAGAAGAGCGCGGTCAGGATGCCGAAGGTGCTGACCTCTCCGTGCTGGCTGCGCTGCTCGTCCTCAATGGCCGGCTGAATGGCCGTAAGGGCGGCGGCAAACTCATCTGGCGAAACGTGGTCGCCGTCGATGGCGATGCGTTCGGTGTAGGCGTGCAGGTGCGGGCTGGTGTAGAGCGCTGTCCGCCGGCCGGCACGCTCGATGATGCCGGCGATCATCGAGGCCGTGCTGCCTTTGCCCTTGGAGCCGGTCACGTGGACGGTGTGGCGGCCAAGCTGCGGATTGTTGAGGCGAGAGAGGAGCGAGCGGATCGAGGCCAGATTTTGCATCGGGCTGGCCGACTTCTGGACCCCGCGCTCGAGGTCGGTAAACGAAAGGAGGTACTGGATCGCTTCGCCGTAGTCCACGGGCACAGCGTTGGGCCGAATCCGGGAACAGGAAAGCGCCGCGGGCGCTAACGTAGCCGCGCCACCTGTGGGCGCGAGCGCCGCCCCTCCAACCTCAATCCCCGCCCGTCCCCCGCACGTCACTCCTCGAACAACTGGAACAACACCCCGCCGCTGTCCTTCGGGTGGATGAACGTGTGCCTCCGCCAATCGCTTTCGATAACGCCGCCGAACGGCGTGATGCCCTCGGCTTCGAGCGCTTCGGCGGCGCTAGCGACGGAGCGGACCTGGCAGCAGATGTGGTGCATGCCCGGCCGGCGCGTATCGATGAACTTCTGGACAAAGCTGTCCGGGCGGGAGGGAGCGATGATTTCGAACTGGAGCTGGCTGTTCGGGATGGTCAACACGCAGCCATGGTAGCCGAGTTGTTCATCCGTCCAGCGGTCCCCGGGGACCATCCCGAAGACTCGCTGTTGCCAGGCGATCTGGGTCTCGAGGTCGTTCGCCGCCATGGAGACGTGGTCCAGGCGCTGGAGGTCGATGGCCCCGCCGGTGGTGGAGCGGTCCTGCTCACCCAGTAGTTTGTACGGTTCGCAGAGCTGCCAGAGGATGCCGCCGCTGTCCTTCGGGTGGATATAGGTCATCTTCCACGAGCTGTCTTTGGTGATCCCGCCGAAGGGCGTTATCCCGAGTTCCGTCAGTTCGGCGGCGGCGGCTTCGATGTCCGGGACTTCGAGCGTGATGTGATGGAGGCCGGGGCCGCCCTCATCAAGGAACCGCTGCACGAAGCTGCGCGGACCGGCGGGCGAGATAACCTCGAACTCGATCCCGGTGCCCGGAACCTGGCTCACGCAGCCGTCGAAGCCAGAGTCACCCGGGCCGAACGAGTGGAGCAGCTTGAAGCCCAGCAGGCGCTGCAGGAGCGCGGCCTGCGCTTTCCAATCGGCGTGTCCCATGCTGATGTGGTCCAGGTGCTTAATCGAGATCATACGGGAACTCCGCCGGGAAGATGCCCGGGTATGGTACGGTTCGCCCTGTGAACGGCAAATCCGATGGCACGTTGCGGCGGGCGACGGTCCTGGTGAACCCGGCCGCCCGGCGGGTGACCGAGCGCTTCGACGCGATGGGCGTCATCCGCTACCTGGCGCAGCATGGCATCGAAGCAGACCTTGTGATCCCACGCTCACCGGAGGCTGCGACGAAGGCGGCGCGCGAGGCCGCGGAGCACGGCGCCGACGCGCTCTTCGCGATCGGCGGCGATGGGACGCTACGCGACTGCGCGGAAGGGCTGGCCGGTTCAGAGACCGCGCTGGCGGCCCTCCCGGCGGGCACCGTCAACATCTTCTGCAAAGAGATGGGTATCCCGAAAGGGCTCAAGGCTGCGATCGACGCGCACCTCACGGGCCAGCTCGCCTGGATGGACCTCGGGCGGGCGGACGGGCGAGCCTTCCTGCTCATGGCCTCCGCCGGCTGGGACGCGGCCGTGGCCGGGCGTGTGCATGCGGGACTCAAGCGGCGCGCCGGGGATTGGGCGTACGTCCTCCAGGCGCTCTGGATGGCGCCGCGCCTGCGCACGACGCCGGCCACATGGCGCTCGGGCATCGTCGTGAACGAACACCCACTGGCGGTGATGGTGGTCAGCAACACCCGGCTGTACGGCGGACGCGTGCGATTCAGCCCGGAGGCCCTGGCGAACGACGGCTTCCTGGACGTGGCCGCTGTCTGCCCAGGCGGGGTGAAAGATACGGCCCGAGCATCGGCGAACCTGCTCCTTCGGCGCATACACCGCGACCGGGCACTGGTGTCCGCACAGGTATCCGAACTCACGATCGAGACGCCTGGCATTCCCGTGCAGGCCGACGGTGACTATGTGGGGGAGACGCCCATTACGTTCGGGATCGAACCCGCGGCGCTGCTTGTGAGCGTGCCAGCCGGGCCGCTGCCAGCTTTATTCGGTGACGGGCGCGGGGAAGAAGTCGGCAACCGGCTGTGAGAAGCCGGGGAGGATGTTCTCGCCTTCGAGGGACATCGGGGGTGTGACGGGGGTCGAACTTCCATCGCGGCGAAAGACATGCACGCTGCGGGTATCCGGGTAGGCGACCCACACCATGTCTACCCCCGCCTGCAAATACCGCCGAACCTTGCGATCGACATCGCCGGCCTTGTCGCTCGGTGACACGACCTCGATGACGAGTTCCGGAACGGCAGTGAGCGTCCCCTCCGGCGGTCGCGTAGAACCCAATCGCCCGAACGAGATGAAGATGCCGTCCGGCCGCGGTAGGTAGTATCGGCCGCCGAAGATCTCCAGCTGGACACCATCGGTGAAGAACAGGCCCAAGCGCGCGACTCGATTGAACGCCGCTACGAACCAGCCGAGTTCGGTCGTCACCCAAACAGCTTTGGCGCTCATGCACCGCTCCTTCAGTTCGCCGTCGATGAGTTCGTAGTCGTCCTGGTCGTCGCGCGCCAAGAACTCGGCGATGGTGACGCGTTCGAGGGTGGCAGTGGTCATCTCAGCCTCCGGGCGTGACCAGCATACCATCGGCGGAAGGCTCGCCGGTGGCCAATGAGCGAGACCGTTGCCAGCGCTATTCGGCGACGGGAGCGGGGAAGAAATCGGCAACCGGCTGTGCGAAGCCGGGGAGTATCGCCTCGCCGTCCAGGCTCATCGGGGGACGGACGACGCTCGAACTCCCGTCGCGACGGAACACGTGCACGGAGCGACTCTCTGG
>JANXYE010000257.1 GCA_025350285.1 Chloroflexota bacterium | reverse complement strand
CGGCGTGACCGAAGACGAGATCGACGCAGACCCGGTGACCGCCTACCGATCGCTCGCGGCCACAGTCCGTGCATCGATCGCACGCAAGTACGGACTGCCGGCGCAGGCGCTCACGACCATGGAGCTTCGCCGCCGAATGGCCGAAGGCGGCTTCGACCGGTTCCAGGGGAAGCTCGTCGGTAACCTCCTGGATGAGTGCGACGCCGTGGTCTATGCCGGCTACCGGCCCGCAACGGCCCGGCGGCGGGCGGATTTGACGATGGCCCGCGAGATCGTGGAGGGAGCTGGCTAGTGGAGTTCGCACAGCCCTACGCCCTCCTCCTCGCTGCGCTGGCAATCCCGCTGGCGGTGGCCATCTTTCTGCCCAGGCGCAGGGGGCTCGCCGTGCCATCTTCGGCGGGAGTCGCGAAGCTCAGGCCGACGGCACGGGTCCGGATGGCGCGGCTGCTCCCGCTCACGCGAGCGGCCGGGGTCGGGCTGATTGTGGTGGCCCTCGCGGGGCCACGAATCGGCGACGCGAACGCCGTCGTGCCGGCCGAAGGGATCGACATCACCTTCTCGCTCGACATCTCGAGTTCGATGTCGACGTCGCTCATCCGCGTGAAGCAATCGCGCATAGAGGCGACGAAAGACGTGATCCAGAGTTTCATTGACGGCCGCAAGGATGACCGCATCGGCTTTGTCGTCTTCGCCCGCGACGGGCTCGCGCTTTCGCCGCCAACGCTCGACTACCGGGCGCTGAAGGAGATCGTGAAGGAGACGAAGCCGGGGCTGATCACGGACGGGACGAGTATCGGCGTGGGGTTGGCGACGGCGCTCAATACGTTGCGCGATTCCACGGCGGCGACACGCATCGTGATCCTCCTCACGGACGGCCAACACAACACCCCGACGATCCCACCGTTGGAGGCCGCTCGATTGGCGGCCGCGCTGAAGATCAAGGTCTACACCATCGGCGTGGTGGACGACGCGACCGCGAAGGTCCAGAACGAAATCGACGAGAAGCTGATGAAGGCTATCGCCAGCGAGACGGGCGGACGTTACTTCGCGGCGGACAGCCCGCAGGCGCTCGCGGCCGTTTACGACGAGATCGGCACGCTCGAGACGAGCGGCGTGGGCCGGGAACACTTCGAGCGGTTCACGGAACTTGCTCCATGGTTCGCCGCGCCCGCGGCCCTCCTCATCATGTTGGAGATCGTCCTCGGCGCGACGTGGCTACGGAGGACGGCACTATGAGTTTTGCCTATCCGTGGATACTTGTTGGTCTGGTCGCGCTACCCGTGGCGTTTGCGGCATGGGTCCGTGGGGCACGGCGCGGAATCACGCTGTCCCGGCTTGTCTCGCGCGAGACCCCGGCTCGTCCGCGCTACGGCGCGGCCCTCCTTCTGACGCTCGGGGCGGCGTGCGCGGTTCTTGCGGCGGCGCAACCACGCTGGGGCGAACGGGAGGCATTCATCCCGCGCAATGGCGCCCAGTTGGTGGTGGTGCTCGACGTTTCCCGCAGCATGGCGGTGGCCGACACGCCACCCACGCGCATCGAAGCGGCGAAGGCCGCGCTGTTGGCAACCCTCTCGCGCCTCGGCGGCGACCGTGTCGGCCTCGTCATCTTCGCTGGCGACGCCCGGCTCCGCTTCCCGTTGACGACGGACTTTTCGGCCGCCGGACAGGTGATCCGTGAGATCGAAACCGGCCAGGTGCTGGTCTCGGGGGGATCGAGCGCCTCAGCCGGGATCGACGTGGCGGTGACGGCGTTCGACCAAGAATCCGACTCGGGCAAGCTGCTCGTGCTCATCACGGACGGCGACGACCTCGGCGTGGACCCGGCCGCCGCGGCCCAGCGCGTGCGCGATTCCGGCATCGACCTGATCGTGGCGGGCGCCGGGACACCAGCGGGCGGCGTCGTGCGGGTGGTGGACCAGCGGACGAAACAGCTCGTGGACAAGCTCGACGCGGAGGGCAAGCCGATCGTCTCGAAGCTCAACGAACCCTTCCTGCGAGCACTCGCGGCGGCGGCTGGTGGGCGTTACATCGGCGCCGACCCGCGCCTGCTGGCGGGCGCGATCGAAGGCCGCCTGGCCGTGCTCAAACGGACTCGGATCGAACGCGAGTCGGCGACGCTGCCGGTTGAGCGTTACCCGTGGTTCGCCGGGGCCGCCCTGGCCCTCTTCGTGTTCGCCTCCGTTGCGGAGCGGATGCCGCGAGTGTCGCGGCGGACCGCGGCCCTCGGGGCCGGGGCGATGCTGATCCCGCTGTTGGCCGCATGCGCGACCGCAGCACACGACCTGAACCAACGCGGGGTCGAAGCGTTCAAGGCGGGCGACTACGCGGCGGCATCGGAGTTCTTCCTCGAAGCGCAGGCGGCGAAGCCAAACGACCCAAGCGTGAGCCTCAACCTGGCGGCGGCGTTGCACGCCGATGGCAAGTTTGAAGAAGCAAACCAGGCGGCGCGGCGGGCAATCGCGGCGCGCGATTCCACGACCCGCGCGCGCGGGTTCGCAAGCATTGGCCACCACCGCTTCGCCGAATCAGATTTAACCGCCGCGCTCGCCGCGTTCAAGCAGGCGCTGTTCGAAAATCCTTCGGACGAGGCGAGCCGCCACGACTACGAGGTGGTGCTGCGGCTGCTTCAGCCCGAGCCGCCTCCGGGAACCGATCCTTCGCGGCAGCCGGGCGAGACGCCAACGCCCGGCGGCGCCACCCCATCCCCGGGCGCGGGCTCCACGGCGACCTCCCCATCGGCCCCAGCGAGCGGGACGCCGGACGGTACGGGAGGTTCGGCGACGGGTTCGCCCAGCGCCGGGCCTGGGAGCGCCTCGCCCACGCCGGAGCCGAACCAGCGGCCTGGCGAGGGGCCGTCACAACCGGGCACCCAGCCAGGCCAGCCGCCGAACCAGGTGTCGCCGGGCGAAGCGGGGCGCCTTATCGAGCAGCTCGATAACCAGATTGCCCGGCTCCTCAAGGATTCCGGAGAGCAGCCGACGGCCGCCCAGGCGGTCGCGATCCTCAACTTGCTGGCCGAGCGCGCGCGCCTGACGAACATCCGCGATTCGTCCGGCGGCCGCGGGGACCCGAAGGATTACTAGTCAGACAAGACCGTATCGCCGGTAGTGCCCGTGCGCCCTCGCGCCTGGCCCGAGGCGAAACGGGCGTGAACCGTCGCAACTCGCTATTGCACCGTGATCGTCCCCTTCATGTTCTTGCTCTCGTGGTAGATGCAGACGTAGGGGTAGGTGCCAGCTGACGAGAACGTGAACGAGTACGAGCCTGTCCTCAAACGTCCGGACGAGAACCCGTCGCCCACGACGTTGTGATCCTCC
>JANXYE010000248.1 GCA_025350285.1 Chloroflexota bacterium | reverse complement strand
GTTCCGAGTTCCGAGTTCCGAGTTCCGAGTTCCGAGTTCCGAGTTCCGAGTTCCGAGAGAACGTACAGGATCGCGGGCCGTACCTATCGCCCCACGAACACGGGGTCGCGCTTTTCGACGAAGGCTTTGGCCGCGTTCTTGTGGTCTT
The DNA here is from genome assembly GCA_025350285.1 of Chloroflexota bacterium. Lineage (GTDB taxonomy): Bacteria > Chloroflexota > Dehalococcoidia > Tepidiformales > Tepidiformaceae > JANXYE01. The sequence goes on along the minus strand of JANXYE010000248.1, from coordinate 4,271 downwards.
CGGTGCTCGACGAGAGGGTCATGTTCTTCGCCTCCTGCGTGAGCGTGTCGGCGAAGGTGTTCGTGGCGCCGAACGCGAAGTTCTCCTTCATCCGGGCGAAGGCGAGCGTGGGGCCGGCGGCAAGCTGGCGGGCCTGGGCCATGGCCGCCTCCATCAGCGACTCGTGCGGGACGACCTTCGTCACCAGCCCAAGGGCCTCGGCGCGATGGGCGTCGAGGATCTCGCCCGAGAAGTAGAGTTCCTTCGCCTTCGAAGGCCCCACGAGGCGCTGGAGCAGCCACGACCCGCCGAAGTCGCCGCTGAAGCCGACGCGGGCGAAGGCGGTGCCAAACTTGGCGTTTTCGCTGACGATTCGCAGGTCGGCCGAGAAGGCGACGCTCAGCCCTGCGCCGACGGCGTGGCCGCTGACGGCGGCGATGGTCGGCTTCGGCATTTCGTAGAGCAAGCGGGAGATCTCCTCCCGCTGACGGAGGCGGTCGGCGTTGCTGGTGAGCCCGCCGGACGGGCGGCCGCCAGGCCCGTCGTTGGAGGCCGCCATGCCCTTTACGTCGCCGCCAGCGCAGAAAGCGCGGCCGTTGCCGGTGATGATGACGGCACGCACGGAGGTATCCGCCGCGATCTCCTGGCCGGCGGCGCAGAGGGCATCGAGCAGCTCGCCGGTCATGGAGTTCAGCGCTTCAGGGCGGTTCAGGGTGATGACGGCGACGGCGTCGTGGCGTTCGATCAGGACTACATCGGACATGGTCGGCCTCGGACTGGTGAAGTGTCCCTATCCTACGCGCTCCCGCCGGTAGCGGGCTCCCGCGCACGCGCCGGCGGTTTCGGCGGGTCTTTCACGAAAATGAAGGCGAGGACCGAGGTCATCATCAGGATGATGCCAATGATCGCGTAGTCCCAGCGCAAGCCAAGGTAGCGGACGACGAGGCCACCAGCGATCGGACCAACGGTGAGGGCGAGCGACTGCATGCTGGCGGCCAGGCCGAAGGCGCTGCCCTGCTTGCCGTCGGGGGTGGCGGCGGCAATCAGGGCGTTCATGCCGGGGACCATCGCGCCCTGGAAGACGCCGGTCATGGCGAAGAAGAGCAGGAACGAGGTGTAGTTGTTCGCGAGCGCGACCGGGATGAAGAAAATGCCAGTGCCGGCGGCCGCCGTCGCGACGCAGCGCTTGTAGCCAAAGCGCTTCGAGATCGGCCCGAGCGAAAGGGCGGCAATCGTGCTCGTGAGCCCAATCCCGGCGAAGACGTAGCTCGAGGCGATCTTCTCGCCGAGCGAGAGGGTGGTGAAGCCGAGATGCCAATCGACATGCGTCCCACCGTCGGGCGTAGAGAAGTCGTCGATGCTCAGCGGGAGGAGGGGGCGCACGAAGGTCGTGCTCAGCCAGAGGGCGAAGAGCACACCGAGCATGACAACGATCTGACGTTCGGCCAGGACCGACTTGAGGTTCGCGACGAGCCCGCCGCTCGCCGCTGGCCGCCCCACGGCCATGGGTTGGGCCACGCGCGACGCCCGCGGCTCCTTGACGAAGATGTAGCAGCCGGCGCAGGCGACCAGGTAGAGAGCCGCGCAGAAGTAGAACGACTCGCGCAGTCCGAAGAACTGGGCCACCGGCCCACCGATCAGCGGGCCGAGCATGTTCGAGGAGAACTGGGCCGTCTGGAGGAGGCCGAGCGCCTGGCCGGTCTTTTCGCGTGGCGTGGTCGCGGCGACGAGAGCCGCCGCTGCGCCCATCGTTCCGGCGAACGCGCCCATTGCGAAGCGCAGGCCGATGAACTGCCAGACGTTCTGAGCGAGGCCCATGACGAGGATGAGCAGCCCCGCGCCGAGCACCGCGCGCAGGAACATCGGCTTGCGCCCGAAGCGATCGGCCATCGACCCCCAGAGCGGGGCCGTGAGGAAGAGGGAGACACCGGTCGCGCTGCCGGAGAGGCTCGTCCAGGTGGCGATCTCGCCTTTATCGGTAACGCCGAGTTCCTTGATGTAGAAGGGGACGAAGGGGAACACGAAGTTCGCGCCAAGGAGGCCAACAAAAACGCCGATCCAGACCCAGGTGAGGTTGATCTTCCAGCGTGCTTCCGTGGCCGCGCGGGCCTCGGCGACGGTAATCACGGTGGCCGTCATCAGCGCCGCCTGGTCAGGCCAGCCCGCTCGACATCACCGGGATGAGGGTGGCGAGCGTGGCAACGTGGAAGACCGGAAGAGGGCACGCGCGCCATTGTCGCAGCGCGTGATTCTTGACGCATCGTTAACGACCGCTTTCAGCGTCCGATGGCGGCACGAAGGTCCTTGATCTGGTTGACGTGTGCCTCAACATGGCGCGGCCCACGGCGCATCAGTTCGGCGACGGTGAGCGCGCCGAGGTCTGGGTGCGTCCCGGCGCGCTGCCAGGCGGCGCGGTCGATGCGCATGAGGATTTCGGCCGTCGAATAGACCATGAGGTCGAAGGTGGCGAGTGCCATTTCCGGTGACCGCCAGAGGTACTGGGTGCGCCGCTGTACGACCTTTTCGTCCCATGCGGGTAGCAAGGGCTCGTCCACTGAGAGCACGAGGCGGATGCGGAAAGCGCGGGCGATTTCGAGGTCCGCGAGGTGGAGGACGACATCGCGCGAAGACCATGAGTCGCCGACGCGGCTGTTGATCGCCCCGCCGTCCAGGCCGGTGATGGCTTCGCGGACGGCCGACGGCCCGCGGGTGTAGCGGTCGAAATCTTCACGTAAATCGGCTGGCAGTGAGGGCATGCCGGCCAGTGTACCCGTTCGGGCGGGAGTCCCCTTAGCACTCGATGGGCTACGCTGCCAAGCATGGCGACGGCAGGACAACGGGACTTTTACGAGGTGCTTGGCGTGCCGCGCGCGGCTACCGCGGACGAGATGAAGAAGGCCTATCGCAAGCTGGCGATGCAGTACCACCCGGACCGCAATAAGGCTCCAGAGGCGGCGGACCAGTTCAAAGAGATAAACCGGGCGTACGAAGTGCTCTCCAGCGATGAGACGCGAGCGCGCTACGACCGGTTCGGCCACGCGGGCGTCGATGGCGCGCAGGGCGGCGGACAGGGGTTCGAAGGCTTCCAGAACTTCGATGGCTTCGGCGACATCTTCGACGCGTTCTTTGGGGGAGCGGCGCGCGGCGGCGGGCGGCGCAGGGGCGGCGTGGCGCGTGGGGCGGACCTTCGCTACAACATGCGGATCTCGTTCGAAGAAGCGGTCTTCGGGAGCGAGAAGGATGTCGAGTTCAACCGCTCGGAGAAGTGCGAACGCTGCACCGGTAAGGGCACGGAGCCCGGTACTGACCTGGTCGTCTGTCCGGACTGCAAGGGCGCCGGCGAAACGAGGCGGGCGCAGCAGAGCATCTTCGGGCAGTTCGTGAATGTGACCGCCTGCCCCAGATGCCAGGGCGAGGGGCGCATCGTCCAGACGCCGTGCACGCAATGCCGGGGGGTCGGCCGGGAAAAGAAGCCGCGCAAGATCTCGGTCAAAATCCCGGCGGGCGTGGATGACGGGGCCCAGATCCGGCTCAGCGGCGAGGGCGAAGCTGGGCCCAGGGGCGGCGAATACGGGAACCTCTACGTCGTCCTCTCGGTGACACCGCACCCGAAGTTCGAACGGGTCGAAGACCACATCCTGATGGAATTGCCGGTCAACGTGGCGCAGGCGGCACTCGGTGCAAAGATCCTCATCCCGACGCTTGACGGCGAGATGGAGTTGGAAGTACCGGCGGGCACGCAGAGCGGTGACGACTTCGTCCTGCGTTCCAAGGGCGTGCCGCATCTGCGCGGGGCCGGCCGCGGAGACATGGTCGTGCGGGCGACGGTGGTTATCCCCGAGTCTCTTTCGGACGAACAGCGTCAACTTCTTGAGAAGCTGGCGGAAACGATGGGCACGCCGGTCCTGCCGAAGAAGGACAAGGGTTTCTTTGAACGGATCCGGGATGCGGTCGCCGGGTGATTCACGGTTGGCGATGGACGGTTGGCGATTCACGATTGGCGAGAAGAGATGCTCTGGTTTGAGATAACGGCGAAGGTGGCTCCCGTGGATATGGACGCCGTCGCCGGACTGATGCGGGATGTGGCGCCGGGCGGGGTGGCTATCGACGAGCCGGTGGAGATCCTTGGGCCGGAGCGCGGCTTCCGAGTGCGGGCTGGCGAAGACGTGCTGGTCAAGGCCTACCTGCCCAGCAGCGAACTCGGCGCGATCCTCACGGAGCAACTGCGGACGGCCATGCATGCGAGCTTTCCGGACGTGGAACTCACCGCGAAGCCATTGTACGAACAGGAC
>JANXYE010000247.1 GCA_025350285.1 Chloroflexota bacterium | reverse complement strand
GCGAAGTGGCCCAGCGAGAGCGTCTACAAGTGTCGTCAGCAGACATCTTGGCGTGGCTGGACGGCGTTTGCCACTACAAAGGGAAACATCTCACCGCCGACGACGTCCGGGCGTGGCTCGATCAGTTTGGCGATATCGATTCCCAACGAGTCGCTTTCACATTGCTTCAAAACGCTATGATTGTTAGCAACACTTTGGTGCGTGCTAAGTATGCTGAGGTTATGCAGACCGTTCGGCGCGGAATGCGCGTGCAAGTAGACGATAGCGTCCGTAAGCGTCGCGATATTCTGGTGTCATATTTGCAAGGCCCTGGTAAGAGCGGCCCGAGCTACGCCAAGATATTTGCCGACGAAAACGGCTTTTTTTTTGACAACGTGGTCGATCACGCCGCCCTTCTCCGAAGATCAAGGGACGCGATCGTGCCTAATGCGCTCATCATCGTGGATGATTTTATTGGCACAGGGAGTTCTGCATGCGCAGGTCTTTCGGAGCTCTCGATCCCTATCACGACTGCGATCGACTCTGGCGTCACGGTAGTCTTCGCGGCGGTCGCGGGCTTTGCTAAGGGCATCGCGAACGTAGAAAAGTACTTAGCGCACGAAGGTTTAGACGTACGCGTGATCGTCCCGGAGCGGCTGGATGATACAAATCGTGTGTTCAGTGCTCATTCGGAGGTGTTTCGCGGCGCAGCAGCGCGAAACACTGCGCTGGGCTTGTTGTCCAAAATAGGCAAAGAGATTGAGCCGAAGTCGCCTTTGGGTTACGCTGACGACCAAGCATTGGTGGTCTTCGAGAACAATTGTCCAAACAATACTCTTCCGGTGTTTTGGTCGTCTGGAACTTCCAAGAGACCATGGCGACCATTATTTCCGCGACAATAGGATCGAGACAGGGCCCTGAGTCGTCCGTGTCCCGATGACGCGCGCAGAGACTCGCAGGCGCGACTTGCCCGCAAAGGCAACGGGCGGGAAGTGCGACTCCGCTTGGCCGACACGTCCTCAGGGAGAACCGCAACGGGCTCATCGCGGACATCCTAGTCACCCCAGGCGAGCGGCGCGGTCGAGGGCGACGCGGCGATTCGCATGCTCCCCCGACGGGCTCACCCCGGCCGTGCGTGTTGCGCTGGCCGCGAGAAGGGCTACGACGCCCAAGCCTTCGTCGCGCAGCTTCGGGGTCGCGACGAGACTCCGCACGTTGCCTGGAACACGCCCGGCGGGCGCAGCACTGCCATCGACGAGCGGACCACACACCGTCCTGGTTAGGCGCTCACCCGGCGCGTGCGCACACTCCCCGCGAGGCGAGCCACGCCACAGACCGGCGAAAGAGGTCGCTTCATCAGTTCACCTGATTCCGCGGCCAGTGTGACGGAACTGGCCACGGCAGCGGCGCACCTCGGGCTTCCTGTCTCGATGGGGAGGAAAGGTCCGGGACCGTTCATGCCCTCTCCAATCGCGTCGAACTGTCGCTCGATGCCAGCAGGGCCACGTCACCGGTCTGGGTGAGCCAGAGCCCTGCAGCCGAGACCACCACGCCAGCGGCGCGAAGCGCATCCTGGTACGCCCGGACCTTAGGGCCGTAACGTTCGAGGAGGACGCTTTCATCGCCGCGGCCAGCATCGGTCTTGTAATCGAGGATGACCCACCCGTCGGCCTCTTCGAAGGCGAGGTCTACGAAGCCCTCGACGTAGCTCTCCCCGTCGAACCAGGACAGCGGCATCTCCTTCTCCACTCTCCGCGCGGATGCCACGCGCGCCATCCACATTGCAGCAAGCCTCACACCGAAAGGATCACTGCGCTATGCAAACGGTGTGTCGGCACGTCAAGTTACGTTGGCTGGTTCACGAGGAGGCCCGTGCAGAAGGTCTCGCTGGCGCGGTTGGAGTCGTTGAACGGGCTCCCGCCGATCAAGGTTCGTCGGGCGACGACTCGGGACGGTGACTGCGGAGGTCGCCCGGCGCCCACGATGAAACAATCGTGTGAAGGTTCGCTTGCGCCTTGATGCAACACACCGGAAGGCGATTCGTGGCTGCTCTCAGAGGTGGAACGTGTTAATCGCCGTGCTCGCGAAGCCACCATGATGCTGGGGCCTGCTGTGGTGCGCCGTCTGGCGGCTGGTGGCTCGTTGGCCCTCGACTGCGAGTTCGTCCTCGACCTTGCTCGCGGCCTCCGGCATGACTCCTTAAGGGGCGGGCGTAAACGGGCAGCGAGGGCTTCGGCCGGGTTCCGCCGCCGCAGGCTCGTCGCCCTCGGATGACGGGCGAACGTGTGCCGTTCTGTCGCTGCCGAGTGACTATGTCGGCTTAAGTGCCGAGTGATTTTGTCACAGCTGGGTATGTGCGCCACGGGTGGTCGGCGGGAGGCTTCCAGGGCAAGGGCTGCTGGGGAGCGCTGGGAGATGGCCGGGACGCGGCAGTTCGTGGGCGGGACGGAGTGAGCAAC
>JANXYE010000231.1 GCA_025350285.1 Chloroflexota bacterium | reverse complement strand
TCGAAGTGGTCCTCTTCGCGACCGGCGCGGGGATGACCTGGGGCATTGACGCGGCCCTGTTTTAGCTGCGTCTAGCGGCGCTCGGCCGCGGGCTCTCACAAAGACCGCTCGCATCCGTCGCGGCCAGGATTGGCGACGCGGCTCCAGGGCCATCAGGAGCCAGTCCTCGCCGCGAGTGGCGAATGAGCCTTACCTTTTTTCAGTTACGGGCTTCTCCCCCTCGCCCGCGAAGTCGGGAGAGGGGGCCGGGGGGTGAGGGCGTTTACCCGCCGTGCGACGCGTCGAGGCCGTGTACACTACCATCAGGACATGGACGAACTGCCAGCCACGAACCCGGCGATCCCCGGCGGCGCGCGTTTTCGAACGCCGGCGCGTTCGAAGGATGCCTGGTTCCTGGTGCTCGCGGCGTTCGTTGTTGCCGCCGACCAGCTGGCCAAATGGCTCATCCGCGACACCGTGGAGCGCGGCGATTCCTACTTCGACATCGGTATCTTCCGCATTGTGCACATCACGAACAGCGGCGCCGCCTTCGGCATCCTCGGCAACGCTGGGCCGCTCCTGGCCGTCACCAGCGCTATCGGCATCGTCGCGATCTTCGTTTACGTCATGAACCCGGCCTTCGCTCACCCGCTCATGCGTGCGGGGCTCGCCCTCATGCTTGGTGGCGCGATCGGCAACCTTATCGATCGCGTCCATAGCGGCGAAGTGGTCGATTTTCTCAAAGTGCCACACTGGCCCGCGTTCAACGTGGCCGATTCGGCCATCACCGTGGGAGTCTGCCTGCTCATATGGACCATGCTATTCAACCAGAAACCGGAACCGAAACCCGAGAGCTGACCAGCCCCTCGCCCGGCCGGGTCGATATCCTCCTCGCCGAGGCCTATCGAGACCTCAGCCGCGCCCGCATTCAGCGCCTTATCGAAGCCGGCGCCGTTACGCTCAATGGGGCCGTCGCCCGCAAGTCCTCGCGTGCGGAGACGGACGACGTGCTCGTGCTGACGATCGCGGAGACCGTTCACCTGGCGCCGGCCGAAGTCACGTTCGACCTGCCGATCCTGTTCGAAGACAACGCGCTGCTGGCCGTGAACAAGCCCCCCGGCCTGCCGGTACACGGCGCGCCCGGAGATACTGGCCCGATGGTCGCGTCGTGGTTCGTCGCGCGCTACCCCGGCGAATCCGCCGCCTTCGATGTCGAGCGCCCCGGCATCGTCCATCGTCTGGACAAGGACACCTCGGGCGTGCTGCTGCTCGCGAAGACGCCGGCTGCGCAGACGTTCGTGAGCCATGCCTTCGAAGCGCGCGAGACGGTCAAAACGTATCTGGTCATCGTCCAGGGAATCCCGTCCCGTCCGCGGGCGGTTATCGACGCCCCCATTGGCCGCCACCCCACGGACCGCATGCGTATGGCGATCGTGAACAATGGCCGTGAGGCGCGCAGCGAGTACGAAGTCCTTGGTTCCGGCGGCGACAAGTCGTTCCTGCTCGTTCATCTCTACACCGGCCGCACGCACCAGATTCGCGTCCACCTGATGGCCGTCGGCCACCCGGTGTACGGCGACACCGTCTACGGCACCCGCGAGACCCGTATGGCCGCCCGCGAGAACCCAGAAGGGCGCTCCGCCGGGCGCGACCCGAACCGGCAGCGGCAACTCCTCCACGCCTGGCAACTCGGTGTCCCGCACCCTGACGGTGGAACCCTCACCGTCACCGCCGCACTCCCCGCGGACATGGCCCACGCGCTCGCGACGATGGGGTTGGACAACCTGATCTCGAAGTACGGGGCCCCTCGGCCCGCGACGATCATCCCTGCCGAACCGATCAGCGCGTGACCCACGCGGCCGAACCGGCTAGCCTCAAAGCATCGGCCTCGCGGCCTCAATCGTGAATCGTGAAATCGCCAATCGTGAATCTTTCGGAAGTCCGCACCCGCTACGCCCCTTCCCCGACCGGTGACCCGCACGTTGGGAACATCCGCACGGCCATCTTCGCCTGGGCCATGGCCCGCGCGAACAACGGGAAGTTCCTCCTCCGCCTCGAAGACACCGACCAGGCCCGCCTCGTCCCCTCCTCTGTGGACGCTATCTACGAGAGCCTTCGCTGGCTGGGTATCGATTGGGACGAAGGCCCGGACATCGGAGGCCCGCACGGCCCGTACGTTCAATCGCAGCGTCTCGAGATGTACCAGGCCGCCGCCAGCAACCTGATGGCGAAGGGCGCCGCCTACCGCTGCTTCTGTACCGCCGAACGCCTCGACGCGATGCGCGCCGCTCAGGCCGCCGCTAAACAGGCGCCGGGCTACGACGGCCGCTGCCGCGCCATCCCCGCCGCCGAGTCCGCCGCCCGAGCCCGCTCCGAGCCGTTCACCGTCCGCTTCCGCATGAAAACCGCGGGCCAGACCGTCCTTCATGACATCATCCGCGGCGATGTCGCTTTCGAGAACGCGCTCCAGGACGATTTCGTCGCGCTCAAGTCCGATGGCTTCCCGACATACCATCTCGCGCTCATCATCGATGACACGGACATGCGCATTTCACACGCCATCCGCGGTGAAGAGTGGATCTCGAGCGCGCCCAAGCACCTCCAGGTCTACGAAGCGCTTGGCCTCCAGCCGACCGCCTTCGCCCACCTCCCGCTTATCGTCGGCCCCGACCGCAAGAAGCTAAGCAAGCGCAGCGGCGATACCGCCCTGCTCGACTACGCCCGTGGCGGCTACCTCCCCGACGCGATGCTGAACTTCCTCGTGCTCCTCGGCTGGTCACTGGACGACAAGACCACGATCATCTCGCGCGAACAGCTCCTCCAGCACTTCTCCCTGGAGCGTGTCGTCCCCAACCCGGCCCTCTTCGACCTTGAGAAGCTGCACTACCTCAACGGCCAGTACATCCGCGACATTCCGGAGGCGGACTGGCTCGACCTCGTCGCGACGTGGGCCGACCGCACGCTCCCGCCAACGGTCGCGCGTCCGCTCGATCGAGCACTTCTCGCACGCGCCGCTCCGCTCCTGAAAGAACGCATCCCGACGCTCGCCGCTATCGGCCCGGCGCTGCAATTCTTCTTCGGCGACTCCGCCCCCGCCTACCCGCGCGAGCTGCTCTGGGAGAAGACCGGCGGCGGCCCGGAAACGGCCAAAGCCGTGCTCGCCGAAGCCATCGCCGCGCTGGACGGCATCGGCGCCGCCTCATGGCACGCCGACGAGGTGCAAACCGCCATCCGCGGCCTGGAGGGCCCCCTCGGTTCCAAGCTGCGCAAGTTCGTGTCCGCCCTCTATGTCGCCATCGAGGGCAGCCCAACCGGCCTGCCGCTCTTCGACTCGATAGCGATCCTCGGCAGAGAACGCACCCTCGCGAGGCTTCAGGCCGCGTTGGCGCTCGTATAAGCGCGGCCGCTTGTTCACGCTCGTAACCAGACGCCGGTCTCGTCCCTCGTCCCTCGGCTACCGTCTCAGTGACGGACGCCCTGGGCCAGCGTCTCCGCCTCGGCCACCCCGGCCTCGACCTCGGACCCTGAAGGCGCCCGCCGGTTGTCGGCCGCTACCTCCGCCAGTCACTCTTGATGAGCGTTACCGGGTCGGCTCGCCGCTGGCCGCGCGTTGTGGCGCGGCACGCTCGGCCACTGAAGCCACGTTCGAAACGGCGGGCGCGACGGCCGTTTCGCCCGGCCTACCCAGCGTCACGACCGGACGCAGCTCCCCGGCAAGCATCTTCGCCACTTCTCCACCCTGGAATAGGCTCGAAACGAACACGCTCCCTCTGGCCACGCGTTCCGTGACGGTCGCTTTGGCCCGCAGCGCGTTTCCGCGCGCCCGAACCTCGATCTCATCACCATCCGAGATGCCCATGGCGGACGCGTCTTCTTCGCTCACCTGGATGCGGTCGTAGCGGTGGAGCTTCTCCGCCTCGGGGTGACGCAGCGCCGCCGCGTCCGCCGCGGTATAGAGGTCTCGTCCGGTGGCGATCCGCATGCCCGAGTTCGCCGCCGGGGCGGCTACGGGGATCATCGCAGCCTTGCCCGAGCCGCTCACCGCCATTCGTATGCCCTCACCGATGAGCAGGTCGTGTGCCGGCTGGTAGAGCGGGTTTTCCCGTGCGACCTCGCCGAGCACAGCGTCCGGACTGGAGGGCGTCTCCACGCCGAGGCCGGTGGCCAGCGCGCGCAGGACTTCGAAGCAAGGCCGTGCATCACCTTCGGGATTGACCGCCTTCGACAGTTTCTGCACGCGGAAGTCTCCCTGCGTGTACGACCCGCTGGAGGCATAGGCCCGGCCTTCGGCTATCACCACAGTGGCCTGCCTCGCCGTCTCGGAGAGCACGTTGTCGATAGCGACGATGACGGGGATCCTCGCGAGCGCCTCGGCCGCGCCCGGGAGCCGCATCGTCGGGTCATCGCGGATCACGATCAGCCCGGCCAGCCCGTCAAGCGGGTTCGGGCTGCCTTCAGCCGCCACGCCCACGTCCAGCAGTCCGTGGACGTTGACCTCGGCTGGGAGCACCACGAGGTTCTCCGAGGCGGCGGTCGCGAACAGCGCCGTCGCGATGTTCGCCGCCCCGCCGGCCATCGCGCCCGCCTGCCC
>JANXYE010000226.1 GCA_025350285.1 Chloroflexota bacterium | reverse complement strand
CTGCGCGGCGGCCAGGCTGCCGTATATCGAAGAGGGCGTCGTGGCCTCCTACCGTGGCTCGTTCGGCCATCTCACCAACGTGACGCGCGAAATCGAAACCCTGAACCGCGCCGAGGCCCTGCGTCTGAAGACGCTCAAGAGTTCCTGAACCGCTCGCCGCACGGCCCGGCTGGAGTCGCGGCCCCCAGTGGCCGCTGGCGTAGCGGTACCCTCCCAAGGGCCGCCCCCAGTGACCGATCTTGGTCTCTACCGGAACGGTCCCGCCAGGTGGCTCGCCGGCCCGGGAAATCACCGCTACTCTGCCCCTCCGGCCCCCGTCCGCTCCTTGACGAATGCCCCAAAGCTCTCGATCGCCTCCCGCGCTTCCGGCAGCATCCACGCGAACACGTGGAAAACATGCACCATCTCGTTCCATACTTCCAGCGTCGTCTCGACCCCCGCCGCCCGCGCCGCGGCATCGAAGCGCGTCGAATCGTCGAACAGCACCTCGTGCGTCCCCACCTGAATGAGCAGCGGCGGAAGCCCGGCCAGATCCGCGAACAGTGGCGAAGCCGTCGGCGCCGTCAACGGGCCTTCGGGCTGATAGGCGCGTGCCGAGCGTCGCAGTCCGACGCCGCCATCGCTGATCATCGGGTCCAATGAGGCGCGCGTGTTCAGCGACTCGCCCGATCCGCTGATATCGGTCCACGCCGAGATCATGACGCCGCCAGCGGGGAGCGCGATGCCCCGGTCCCGGATGGCGATGAGCGCGGCCGCGGTCAGGCCCCCGCCGGCCGAATCACCGGCGATGACGACATGGCCGGGCGCGATGCCCTGCGCGAGCAGGAACTGGTACGCGGCAACGGCGTCATCGACCGCCGCCGGGTGCGGGTGCTCCGGGGCGAGGCGATAGTCAATGATCAAGACGCGCGTCCCGGCCGCCTTCGAAAGCCAGCCAGCCAACTGCCTGTGCGTCACGATCGACCCCGCCGTGTATCCGCCGCCATGCAGGTAGAGGATGACGCGCGCGCCATCGACGCCCGGCCCATCAACCCACTCGGCCGGCACCCCGTTTGCATCGACGGCCGTGCAGATCACATCGGCGTCGGCCCCGCGCGCGAACGACTCCATCCCCCGGCGGGACTGCTCGTAGGCCGGCGCGGAGGACGGGCGTGGCTGGGATCGGAGCATCGAGATGATTTTGGCGGCCTGGGGACTTGCCATGGAGCACCTTCGGAAAACGTGATGCGAGAGCGCCCTGAACAGTACCGCGACCCCACGGGAGCGGCCCGATCAGGTGGCTCGTCGGCTCAGCCTCGCGCCACGCGGTCAAGATGGGAGCGCGGAGGCATTGAAACCGCTTCGCGCCCGTGATATAGTTGCATTTACAACTAATCGACCACGGGGGTCACCATGCCAGCCATCCAGCAGGCCATCGAAATCCATCGCTCCGGCGAGCGGCTCCAAACCAAGATCGATTGGCTCGATTCGCGCCATTCCTTCCAGTTCGGCGGCCACTACGCCCCGGACAATACCCACTTCGGCCTCCTCCTCGTCAGCAACGACGACATCATTCAGCCGGAAACCGGCTTCTCCACGCACCCCCACCGGGATATGGAGATCGTCACCTGGGTGCTCAGCGGCGAACTCGAACACAAGGACTCCGAAGGGAACGTTGGGCTCATCTACCCCGGCCTGGCCCAGCGGATGAGCGCCGGCAAGGGCATCCTCCATTCGGAGATCAATGCCACCAAGGACGCACCCGTCCACCTCGTTCAGATGTGGGTCGTGCCCGACACGGCGAAGATAAAGCCCGGCTACAGCCAACTCGACATCAACTCCGAACTCTCCCGCGGCGGGCTCGTGCCGGTCGCATCGGGCAAGGGCCACGACGCCGCCATCAGCATCCAGCAGGAGGGCGCTGTCCTTTACGCCAGCCGCATGAGCGCGGGCGAGTCGGTCACGCTTCCCGACGCACCGTTCGTGCACATCTACGTCCCCGTCGGCGAAGTCTCCGGCGAAGGCATTGGCACACTCGCTAAGGGCGACGCCGCCCGCCTCACGCTCCCCGGAGCGCTGAGGGTCACGGCCGGGGCGGAGGGCGCGGAGATCCTGGTGTGGGAAATGGACAAGCTCCTGAGCTTCTAGCCATTCGCAACTTCCAGAACGTAGCGGCAGAGGTGCTGAGACTCGGAGAGCTCCGTTTTCGACGCTCCGCACCTCCGCGTCTTCTGCGGCCAACTTCCCAGGCTTACGACGGCGTGCGGCTCCGCCGGGCGGCCACCTGCATGGCGAGACCGTGGGCATCAGCCTCGGTCTCGTCGTCGAGTGGCGGAAGCTCGACTTCAGCACCGTAGCGCCGCCGCAGGGCCGTGCGGATCAGTTCGTCCGCCAGCTCTGGGTTCTTCGGGAGTAGACTGCCATGGCGGGCGGACGTACCTGGGCGAGGGCGTGAAGCCGTTCGGGATGGTCGTCCGGGGTTTCGGCAACAACGCGGAGGATGGGGCCGAGGGCGCCTGTTACCGGAACGCTATCGGCACCTATCTCCATGGCAGTCTACTCCCGAAGAACCCAGAGCTGGCGGACGAACTGATCCGCACGGCCCTGCGGCGGCGCTACG
>JANXYE010000205.1 GCA_025350285.1 Chloroflexota bacterium | reverse complement strand
GGCCGCCGGGGCCGCCTGGGCCGCCGCCGGAGCCGCCGCCGGAGACGCCGCCAGGGTCGCCGCCAGGGCCGCCGCCTGGGCCGCCGCCGGAGACGCCCTCAAGGGCACCCAAACCCAACTCCAACAGTCAGCGGCCGATCTCGTCAAGCGCATGTGCGCCCTGACGGAAGCCGATCTAGCCGAGGCCGCCTGACATGCCCACCACCGACCTCCACCCGATCACCCGCGTGGCCCTAGCCCCCTTCTCCCCCCGTGGCGACCACGCGGGTTGGCACGCTGAGCTTGAGCGCGAGATCAACAGCCGCACCGAGTGTTCAGCGCGCGAGATCAATCAGGCGACCGATGCCTTGCAGCGGTGCGGGAACGCCATCCGCGAGTGCCTCGCCAAGCTCGACGCCGAGCGGGACAACCTGCGGATCGCGACCAACGGCAACGCCATGTCACCGGCATTCCGGCTGCGGGATGTGATGTTCGAAACTTTGATGGACGAACTCGACCTGATGCCGGAAGCGGCGCACTTGCTGGCGGGGGGCTGAGACATGGCCGCCCTCACCCCCACCCCCGGCCCTTGGCAGATCAAGGACGACTACACCCCCGAAGGCCGGGTCACGATCATCGCCAACATCGACGGCGAGTACTTCACCGACAGCCCCTCGCCTCGAATGACCTACGACACTGTTGCGGTGTGCGAGGATGAGTTTGGGGAACGGCTGGAGAATGCTGAGGCGAATGCGCGGCTGATTGCCAGCGCGCCGAGGATGTTGGAGGCGCTTCGGCACGTCGAAGCGACCATGGCGATCATCGCGCCGCGCAGCCACATGAACGAATATCTCGCCGCACTCACCGATGTCCGCGCCGCCATGGCCACGGCCGAGGGTCGCTGATGGTCGCATTACGCTTCTACTTGGCCCATTTCATATGTCCCGCCGCCTTCCTTGGTGTCGTGGCTGTTCTGCTAGCTGTTGGGAGCCACTGAAATGACGGACACGGACGAGACGCTAGCCGACCTCGCCAAGGCCTTCGGCGGTGCCCTGCCGGCGCGAGTGCCATTCACCCCCGAGGCGATCAAGTCCCTGGTCAGATCGGGCTTCAACGCGGGCGTTCTCTACGAGTGCGAACGCCGCGACGGCAAGTTGAGTGGGAGAGCCTAACATGCCCCGCAAGCCCATCCAACTGAACGCGGACACGTGCGCGTCACCCTACGCCATTCTCACCGGCGCGGGTCACAGCGCTGCGAAGGCCGCTGAGATCGCACTCGACGCCCGCCGAGCCGATCCGTTCGCCACATCATGGATCGCCGCCCTCCGTAACGCCGCCAAGCGCGCTGAAGCAGCGGAGGCCCAACATGGATGAAGCCGAAGTCGCCCCACTCAACCGCCCGTCTCCCGAGGGAAGGGCTGCGGGCGTCCAGCTTGGGCGCCTGACAGACAAGGCTATCGCCGAAGCCACGGTGACGTTCCCCGGGCTGACTGACGAGCGGTGCAAGTCGTGCGCCTACCGAGGCGGATCGATCCCGAACGGATGCGCCGAAACGGTCATGGACGCAATCGCCTGCGCCGTCACCCGGGAGCCTTTTTGGTGCCATCTGCGGTTCCACGCTGACGGGTCGCCCATGGACCTCTGTGCGGGGTGGGCTGCGCTGCAATCGTCGTCAGTGGCCGAGCGACTGCGTTCCGACCCTCGCGGTCAGCAGGCGATCGAGGACTGGGATGTCCGTCGCCCGGTGCTCCCATGACCGCTCGCATTTACCTCCACCCCGCCTGCCGCCCCCGTCTCGTCACGGCTGATGTTGAGGCCATGTTCCAAGCGTCTGTAGCGACTGATCTGGGCCACTTCGCAGAGGCCGCTGAGTACCAGCGCAAGGCTTGGGCGGCTCAGGACAGGCTTGCGGCGCTGAATGGGGACGAAGCTAGCCAATCGGAGAGCGCATGAGCGACCCCATCCCCTTCGGCATCAATGCCCGCAACGGCCAAGGCATCACCTTCATCGGCCCTACCAGACCCCCGGAAGGCGAGACGCTGCAAACCCGCATCCGCAGCTTGCAGGCCCGCGCCCGAGGCATGGCCCGCGAGGACGTGGAGGCCTGGATCACCGGGCTTGAAATGCTCGCCCTTCAGGAACGCGGGATTGCGGCGTCAGACGGTTCGTATCCAACTGCGGTTCCCGAC